>JBEDHJ010000081.1:0-7339 GCA_041174205.1 Cyanobacteriota bacterium
CAACAGATCCGAACCCATCTGCACGTTCTGCTCTGCACTCAGACAGCGCAACAGGTTGTGACCCTGAAAAATCATGCCGATCGAGCGCCTTAGCTGCTGCCGCTGACGGCGGCCTGCCCCAGCCAGCTCCTGCCCCAAGACCTGGACCGATCCCTGCTGCACCTGCCGCAGCGCCCCCACCAGCGTGAGCAAGGTGGTCTTGCCGCAGCCGGATGGTCCGGTGAGCAGCACCACCTCACCCGATGCCACGGTGAGGTTCACCCCCTGCAGCACCTGACGGCGCATCGAGCCAGAGCCATACCAATGGCTGAGCTCCTCCAGATGGATTGCAGCGGGGGAAGCCATGGTTCAGAAGATCTCCGCAGGATCCGCATCCGCCAGCCGGCGCATGGCCAAGGCTGCGGAGGCCATGCACATCACCAAGATCATTGTGAACACCGTCACCGCACGGGTGGTGTCCATATAGACGGGCAGTTGGGTGGCGCTGCGCACGAGCAGATAGAGGCCCTGGCCCGCGGCATAGGCCGGCAGATAACCAAACGCCGCCAGCAGCAAGCCCTCCCTGGCTACCACCCCGAGCAGGCTGGTGAGCTTGTAGCCCATGGCCATCAACGTGGCGTATTCCGGCAGGTGATCACTCACATCGGAATACAGCACCTGGTAAACGATCACGCAGCCCACCACAAAACCCATCGCTGCGCCCAGGGTGAAGATGAAGCCGATCGAGGTGCTGGTGCGCCAGTAGTTCTGTTCAAAGGCGATGAACCCCTGTTTGGTGAGCACGGTGACATCGCTGGGCAGCTGAGCCTTGAGCCGCTGGGCGACGGCCTCCGGATCGCTACCAGGCTTCAGACGGATCAGACCCACCTCGATGCTGCCGGGTGGGGTGTTCGGCATCAGCTCCAGAAAGGTTTCTGAGCTGGTCAGCAGGTTGCCATCGGCGCCAAAAGAGGTGCCCAGACCCACCAGACCCGCCACCCGCACGCGCTTGCCGGCGATTTCACTCTCGACGGTGCGGCCCGCCTTGAACCACTGAGCCACAGGACCGAATTCCGGCCTGGACTGTTCATCAAACAACACCCGGCCCTTCTGAGTGAGCAGGCGAGCCTTGGGGGCCAAGTTGGGGTCAGTGAACAGGGGGTCGTTGGGTTCGAAGCCCAGGGCCAGGATGGAGCGCGTGCCGCGGGTCTGCGGGTTGCGCCACAGCAGCAGATTCCAGTGCACCGGAGTGATCCCTTCCACCTCCGGAGCAGCCATGGCCTGCACCAGGCGCCGGCGCGGGAAGCCAGCCATGCTCACCGAGCTCGTGGAGCGCGGGCTGATCAGAACCAGATCCGCATCGAACAAGCGATGGATGGTGACGCTGGCATCGAACAAGCCATCGCGGAACCCCAGCTGCATGAACATCAGGATCCCGGCAAAGCTGATGCCAGCCAGGGCCACAGCCAGTCGCACCGGCTGGCGGGTGAGCAACAACAACGACAGGGGAATGCGGCGGCCCTGCCAGAAGCCGGCCAACCAGCGCTGCAGGGTCACGGGGTAAAGCGAGCGATCACCTTGAGCCCAGCCAGATCGCGCACCCGCGCCGCATCAGCCGGATCGAGGGCCAAGCGCACCTCCACAACCCGGGCATCAGCATCACCGGTGGGATCGGTGGAGAGCACTGAGCGCTGGCGCACCTGCGGCGAGATGCGGATCACCCGGGCCTGAAGACTGCCGCTGAAGCCGCCGTTCTCACTCACCAGCTTCACGGCCTGGCCGAGCTTCACGCGATTGATATCACTCTCGTAAACCTCAGCCAGCGCCTCCATCTGATCGCCGGCGCCCAGCTCGAGCACGCCATCGGCGCCGGGGCGCTCACCGACGCGGCTGTGAATCTTCAGCACGGTGCCGGCCAGCGGCGCGCGCAATTCGCTGTCGGCCAGATCCACCCGCAGGGCCTGGCGTTGGGCCAGCGCCTCGCGCAACTGGCCCTCGAGCTTCACCAGATCGTCTTTTTTCTCTTCGAGCAGCACCATCGCGGCGGCCCCGGAGCTGGCGGCGCTCTGGTAGCGAGCCACCTCCTTTCTCTGCATGCGGATCTGCACCTGCAGGCTCTCGATCCGGGCTGTCAAGGCCGCCAGATCGGCAATCAACCGGGGGCGGCTGTCAAAGGTGGCCAGCAACTGACCCTGGCTGACCCGTTGACCTTCCTGCACAGCCAACGAGAGCAGCCTGGGGCTACCGCCCATGGCACTGGTGGGAGCAGCCAGTTTGCGCACATCGCCGGCAGGCTGCAGCGAGCCCAAAGCCGAAACCGACTCCAGGCGAACAGGGGCAACGGGGGCCGCGGGAGCAGGAGCCTTAGCGGGCTGTTGGGCTTTGCGACCCAGAAGCAGCACCAGAACCACCAGCGCCAGCAGGCCTGCGCCGATCAGCAGGCGTGGACGCGCCATCAACGCAGCGGCGCGGGGTCGTCGAAGAGCAGCTCTTCGATGTACCGGTCGGCCCAGGCTGGGTTGAAGGCCTTCTCCAGGACCCGCCGGGTTTTGTCGTTGCGTTTCTGTTGCTGGCAATAGGAGAGCTGACCCTGATGACGTCTCACCGTATCGGGGTGATCGATCGGCTGAGGTTGCGCCTCGCGGCAGGTGTCGGCCAGGACCTGAAGGAAATCCACCACCACAGCGATGAAACGCTGCTCCTCCTCAGCATCGGCCGGGCGCACAAAGCGCACATAGGGCGAGAAGATCGATCCCCACTCCGGCAGCTCCCGCTCTTGGCTGAAGCTGCGCAGGGGCAGGGTCTGCAATCGCTGAACCAATGGTGCCGGCAGGCTTCCATCGACCGGTGAAAGATCAACGATCGCGGCCGACACCACGCCCCGACCCGCAACGATGTCGGCGCCAAACACCGGCAGGTCGTAGCGGGGATCCGGGAAGAAGACGCAGTGCAGGATCTGCAGGCCGGCCCCCAGCCGCGCGGTTTCCAGGTGGAGCTTGCGCAAACCGCGGCACTGGCGCAGCTCATTGCGGATGAACAGATCCTCGCCATCGAGGCTGCCGCTGATCGCTTCCAGTTCCGGATCCACCGGCAGGGGCTCGAGCGCAGGTAGGTCTTGCCAGCACAGCCGGATTTGATCGGCGAGCGCATCCACCAACGGGTGAATACCGAGGGCGCTTGAAGGCATCGGGGCTCACCGGCGACAAGGCGCCGATCCTGACAGCAGAATGGCCAACAGACACAGCGCCTGATCGTTGCCCGCGTCGCCCGGTCCGTCCATCCCGCCCCTGCCGGAACCGCGGCGCAGCGATCTCAGCAATGGCACCGCTCTGGTGCAGATCAATCTGCCGGAGGCTCCTGTGGTTTGCCTCGATCTGTGGTGCCGAGCTGGCAGCGCTTGGGAGAGCGAAGCCGAATCGGGACTTGCCCACTTCCTCGAGCACATGGTGTTCAAGGGCAGCGAACGTCTCGAAGCCGGCGAATTCGATCTGCAGGTGGAAGCCCTCGGAGGCAACAGCAATGCCGCGACGGGCTTCGATGACGTGCACTACCACGTGTTGATCCCTCCCCAAGCAGCTCCGCAGGCACTGGATCTGCTGCTGGATCTGGTGCTGCAACCGCGGCTGGATGCCAGCGACTTCGCCATGGAGCGGCAGGTGGTGCTCGAAGAACTGGCCCAGAGCGAGGACCAGCCGGAAGAAGTGGCCTTTCAGGAGTTATTGCGCCAAGCCTGCAGCGCTCACCCCTACGGCCTGCCGATCCTGGGCCGCCGCGACAGGCTCGACGCCCACACCCCAGAAGCGATGGCGCAGTTTCACCAGCGCCATTACCGCTCCGATCGCTGCTGCCTAGCGGTAGCCGGCCCGCTGGAGGGCTTGGACCTGATCGATCAGTTGGAGGCTTCTCCGCTTGCGCGCCTAGAGCAAGGGGAAACCATCGCCACACCAGCGGCCCTAAACCTGCAACCCGGCGAAGCTCGGCTGGAGCTGCCCAGGCTCGAGGCAGCGCGGCTGCTGATGGCCTGGCAATTGCCTGGGGCTGCGGATCAGGATGCCGTGATGGGGGGTGATCTGCTCACCACACTGCTGGCTGAAGGGCGGCGCAGCCGACTGGTGGAACGGCTGCGTGAGCGGCTGCGGCTGGTGGAGAGCATCGACCTCGACCTGAATGTGCTCGAGTCGGGCTGCCTGGTGCTACTGGAGGCCGTGTGCGAAGCCGATCAGCTCAATGCCGTCAACGAGGAGGTGCGCCGCGTGCTGTTGGAGCTGCAGGAACAACCACCACAGGCAGCTGAGATGGAACGGGCCCAGCGGCTGGTGGGCAATGGCTACCGCTTCAGCCTGGAAGTGGCGGGATCGGTGGCGGCGATGGTGGGCAACAGCAACCTCTGGCAGCGGCGCCACAACCTGCAACAACCCCTCAGCTGGCTCGAGGAATGGGATGGCGCACGGCTCAGCCGCGAGTTGATCCCGCTTCTGCATCCCGATCGCGCCTTCAACCTGCAGGCGGTGCCGGCGTGAGCCGCGTCAACGCTGCGGCAACTGGGGTCGAGCGCCGCACCCTCCCCGGTGGCTGCCCCCTTTGGCTGGTGGAGCGCGGAGGGCCGGCGATCCTCTCGGCCAAGCTCTGGATGCGGGGCGGCAGCAGCGCAGATCAACCAGGGCAGCGGGGCGCGGCCCAACTGTTGGCGGGGGTGCTCAGCCGCGGTTGTGGTGATCTGAGCGGCGATGCCCTGGCGGATCTCGTCGAGGGCTGCGGGGCAGGCCTGCGCTGCGAAGCCGCAGAGGACGGCACCCTGATCAGCCTCAAATGCGCCAGCGGCGATGCCGGCGCCCTACTGCCTCTGCTGCTGCAGATGGCCTGTAGCCCCTGGCTGGTGGAGGATCAGATCGATCTGGAGCGACAGCTCAACCTCCAGACCCTGCAACGCCAGAAAGAAGATCCCTTTCAACTGGCCCACGACCAATTGCGCGGCCTGTTGTACGGCGATGGGCCCTATGGCCACGACCCGCTCGGCAGCGACGCGGACCTGAGCCAACTGCAACAGCCGCAGCTGCAAACGGTGGCCCAGGAGCTGGGGCAGCAAGGCGCTGTTTTGGTCGTGGCGGGTCAGCTCCCCGACGATGTGGAGGAACGACTGGTCACTGGCCTCAACACAGATCCACCGCGCTGGCAGGCGCCTGCACGCAAACACGGGCCCAGAGGTCTTCAGAAGCCTGCTCTGGCCACCAGCCAGGACGACACCGAGCAGTTGGTGCTGATGTTGGGGGCGACCACGACGGCCTTGGGCGCACCTCAGGCCTTGGCGCTGCGGCTGCTGCATTGCCACCTCGGGGTGGGGATGTCGAGCCGCTTGTTTGTGGCCCTGCGCGAAGAGCACGGCCTGGCTTACGACGTGGGCGTGCACCATCCAGCGCGGCTCGGGGATGCGCCGTTCGTCTTTCATCTGTCCACGGGCAGTGATCGGGCCGCAGAAGCCACGCGGGAGTTGCTCGCCGAATGGCAGCGACTGCTCGAGCAGCCCATCAGCGAGGCGGAGCTGTCCCTCGCCCTGGCCAAATTCCGCGGCCAGGAAGCCTTGGGCCGCCAGACCAGCAGTCAGATTGCCGATCGCCATGCCCTGGTGCTCGGCCACGGCCTGCCGTTTGACTTCGCCGATCAGAGCCTTGCAGCAGCAGCAGAACTCACCCCCGCTGAGCTGCAATCAGCCGCGCAGGAACTGCTGAAAAGCCCAAGCCTCAGCCTGTGTGGACCGGCTCCAGCACTGCGGGCCGCCGAACAGGTGTGGCAGGCGAATGAGCTCAGCCGCTGAGCTCATCGCTCACCGGGTCCAACTGACGGGCCTCCAGCAGAAATGTGCCCCGGCGGAAGCGCACAGCCATCTGCTCCAGCGCTCTTAACCCCACCACCTCACCCACTTCCGCCGCATCGACAAGATCTGGCGGGCGCAACATCGGCATGGGATCAGCCGTTTTCAGGTAGGTGACGCTCTCGCGCAGACGAACGCGCATCCCCACGGCGAACGGGGGCAGAGGCGAGGAGGGATCACGCATCGAGGCTGCCGCTGGCTTGCACTCCAGCCACTCTCCTGCAGGATGGGAGGCACCGGCTGATCAATCGTTCGTGCGTGCCCTCACCAACTGGAGCGGTGCCATCGCCGGGTTGCTGCTGATTGTGTGTGGCGGTCTGGTGCAGGCCGCACTGCCGGGCTTCAGCAGCCAAGGGTTTGCGCTGATTCCCTTGCCGATGACCTTGCAGGTGCCCGCCCTGCTGCTCACCGCGTTGGTATGCGGTGCCCGCTCCGCGATGCTCGCCGGGGTGGCCTACATCAGCCTGGGGCTGTTCCAACTGCCGGTGTTTCAGGCCGGTGGTGGTTTGGGCTACGTGCTGGATCCCGGTTTTGGCTACATCGCCGGCTTCCTACCCGCCGCCTGGCTCAGTGGTCGTCTGGCGCGCCAACCGGGCATGGACAACTTGTTGAGCCTGGCGGGGGCTGCGGTGATGGGTCTGTTGGTGCTGCAGCTCTGCGGACTGACCAATCTGTTGTTGGGGGGCCTGGTGGGCCGTTGGCATGGGCTCCTGCCCCAGTTGCTGGTGAGCTACAGCTTCGGCCCGTTGATTCCGCAGCTGCTGCTCTGCTGTGCCGTCGCCCTGTTGGCCCTACCCCTGCGCCGCCTACTGCTGATCGAGTCGTGAAGCGCCTCACCTACGGCACCGCAGTGGTGGTGGCCCTGCTGGATCAAATCAGCAAAATCTGGGCGTTCGATCATCTAGCCGGCCAAGGGGTTCAACCGCTCCTGCCAGGCCTGTTGCAGCAACGCTTGGTGTTCAACACCGGCGCAGCATTCAGCATGCTTGAGGGCAACAGCCTGGGCCTGGGGGTTGTGAGCGCCCTGGTGGCAGTCGGGCTGGTGGTGTGGATCCAGACCAGCAGCGCGATTGGTCGCTGGCAGAGTCTTGGACTCGGACTGCTCTTGGGTGGTGCCATCGGCAACGGATTGGACCGCTGGCGCCTGGGCAGCGTGGTGGATTTCCTGGAGTTTGTGCCGATCCAGTTCCCGGTGTTCAACGTGGCGGATGTGGCCATCAACCTGGCCGTGCTGTGCCTGGTGATTGATCTGCTGCAGCGGCGTGATCCCCGCCATGATCGCCAGCGTCCCTGAGCTGCGCTGGCACAGCGCCAGCGGGGCTGATGGTGTTGTGCAGCTGGTGGGTGGGGCCTACCGGATCGGTCGTGATCCCGCCGCTGAGATCGTGATCGATGCGCCGGGCGTGAGCCAGCAGCATGCGCTGCTTGAACGCATCGGCCAGGGTTGGGTGCTGCGTGATCTGGCATCCACCAATGGGCTGTGGTGGCGCG
>JBEDHJ010000082.1:0-14369 GCA_041174205.1 Cyanobacteriota bacterium
TCATCGTGGTCGATGCGGCGGAGCCGGCGGTGGAGGTGCCGATCCTGCAGTTCCCCGTCTGGCTGGCCTTCGCCGGCAGCCCCAACGAAATCGCCCTGGAGGACGACCTGCTGTGAACGCCCTGCTGCAAACCCCGTTGTTCTGCCTGCTGGCAGGCTACCTCCTCGGGTCGTTCCCCAGCGGCTACCTAGCTGGCCGCTGGCTGAAGGGCGTGGACATCCGCAGCCTGGGCTCTGGCTCCACCGGTGCCACCAATGTGCTGCGCCAGTTCGGAAAGGCCCCTGCTCTGGTGGTGTTTCTTGTGGATGTGCTCAAGGGCACCGCAGCTGTGCTGCTCGCCAAGGCCCTGCTCCAGCCGCTCGGCATCACCGCCGAGAGCGACTGGTGGGTGGTCGCCGCGGGCCTGGCGGCCCTGGCGGGCCACATCTGGCCGGTGTGGCTGGGATGGCGAGGCGGCAAAGCCGTGGCCACCGGCCTGGGCATGCTGCTGGGCCTCACCTGGCCCGTGGGATTGGCCTGCTTCGGCGTGTTTCTGGCCGTGATCTCGATCTTCCGGATCGTCTCGCTCTCCAGCGTGATCGCCGCCCTCAGCTTGCCGCTGCTGATGCTGGGCTCCTTTGCCAGCAGCGGCACAGGCCTGCGCCCCGCCTACCTGGCCCTCTCACTGGTGACCGCGGTGCTGGTGATCTGGCGGCACCGCAGCAACATCCAGCGGCTCCGGGCCGGCACCGCACCCCGCATCGGCCAGATGGCCTGAGCACAGGCTCAGCCCAACTGGCGGCTGCGTTCCGCAGCAGCCGCCACGGCTTCGATCAGGGCCGCCCGCAGACCAGCACGCTCCAGGGCCCGGATCCCGGCGATGGTGGTGCCACCGGGACTACTCACCATGTCCTTGAGCTGGGCTGGGTGCAGCTGCTGGTCCTGCAGCAGCGCCGCCGTACCCGCAAGGGTGCGATGGGCCAGATGGTGCGCCTGGAGGCGCGGCAGCCCGGCGGCCACGGCACCATCCGCCATGGCCTCGGCCACCAAAGCCACGAAAGCGGGACCAGAGGAGGTGAGCGCCAGGAAGGCATCGAGCTGAGTTTCCGGCAGCTCCAACACCTCACCCACCTGGGCAAACAGCTGCTGCACCCAGGCCTGCTGAGCGGCACTCACCCCTTCCCCCCAGGCCAGGCCCGTGAGCCCAGCCCGCACCAGGCAAGGGGTGTTGGGCACGGCTCGCACAATGCGCCAGCCCGGGAACAACCGCTGCAGGCGCGCCAAGGTGACACCAGCCAACACAGAGATGAGCAGCGGCGGGGCCTCGGCCGTGGGGGCTGGCGCCGCAGCCGCCACGGCCTCCAATTGCTGCGGCTTCACGGCCAACAGCACCGCGTCACACCGCCAAGCCGCCGCCGCATCGGTGGACACCTGGAGGCCGGGGCGTGACAGCTGCAGCCGCTCCGCTGAGGCGCCCGAGGCAACGGCAGCCCGCACACCAGGCTCGGCCAGCAAACCAGTGTCCAGCAACGGAAACAGCAAGGCCTGGGCCATGCGGCCCAGGCCGATCACCCCAAAGCTTGCGGGGGAGAAGCTGTCCAAGGGAAGGGTTCGGCGCTCAGCCGACGCTAGCGCCGTAGGTTTCGCGGCCCCAGGCCGGAGCGGGGGCGGCATCAGGCTCCTGAGCCGTTTCGCGTGACACGACGGTTGGGGAGGAGGGCTCTTCGCTGGCAGCGGTGGTGACGGTGACGCAGCTGGGGGCAAACAGGAAGATGCTCTCGCCCACACGCTCCTGGTGGCCATCGATGGCAAAGGTGCCACCGGCCACGAAATCAACAGCGCGCTGAGCCTGATCCGGCTCCATCATCGTGAGATTGAGGATCACGGTCTTGCGCTCACGCAGGGCCTGGATCGCGCGGGGCATCTCATCGAAGCTGCGGGGTTCCATCAGCGTGACTTCAGCCGCCGAGGAGGAGATCCCCGGCATGCCGATCACATTGCTGCCAGCGAAAGGATCAACGCTGTCGAAATCGCTGGTGAGAGCCAGCGCACCCGAGGGCATGGTGCTGCTGGATTCCGGCAGATCGCTGTGGTCGTAGTCGAGCTCGTCGTCGTAGCCATCGAGGTAGTCGTCACCAGAGACAACAGCACGCAGGCGGGAGAGCAACGACACCGTGGAACCTCGGTCTTGGCACTGAACCTAGATAGCGTCCCATGCGGGGCCTGACAAGGGTTTCGGGCCAAACAAGGCCGACCCAATTCGCACCCAGGTACTGCCGGCCGCCGCAGCCTCCCGCCAGTCACCACTCATCCCCATCGAGAGCTCCGCGAGTTCGAGCTCCGCGGCCAGGGCAGCGCAGTCGTTGAACAGGGCCCGACGCTCGTGGGCATCCAGCCCCAGGGGTGCCATCGTCATCAGCCCCACGATCTCGACAGCAGGCAGCTGACGCAGCTCGGGCCAGGCCTGACGGAGCTCCTCGGGCGCGAAGCCACCCTTGCTGGGATCGGGCCGCAACTTCACCTGCAGCAACAGTTTCGGCGTCAACGCCTCTTCGCTGGCGATGCGCGCTGCCCTCTGGGCGAGCGCCAAGGAATCAATGGAATGAATCCAGGCGAACTGCCGCAACACTGGCCGCACCTTGTTGGCCTGCAAGCGACCGATGAAATGCCAATCGAGCTCAGGCCAATCCGCCAACTCAGCCTGCTTGGCGGTGGCTTCCTGCAAGCGGCTTTCACCAAAGCTGCGCTGCCCTAGCTCCGCCAACGCACGGATGGATGCAGCGGGATGGCCCTTGCTCACCGCCAGCAGCCGGGTGGTGGGAGGCAACTCCATCTGAAGGGCCGCTAGCCGCGCCGCCGCTGACGCCTGCACGAGCGCTCCTCAGATGAAGGTTTTGTCAAACAACTGGCGCCAACGGGCGTGCACTTCGGGCCCCTCGCGCCGAGCCCGCGCCAAGTTCTGCTCCGCCAGATGCCGGGCATCCATCAGCGGAATCACCTCAAACTGAGCACCACGCTCCTGCAGCGTCACCACAAAAAACATGCGCTGGGCATAGAGGGTGGCGTAGAGATCACGCCCTTCTCCAGCCTCGGCCACGCGGTAGAGCAGGCCAAACGTGGGGTGGTTGAGATAACGCTCGGTGCTCACTCCGTCTGTACCGGCTGTGACCAAATCAGAGGTCACCGTACCTCCACCGCAAGCCAAGCAACAGCAACAGCCCCAGGCCAGCCAACCATTGCAGCGGTCGCCGCGGCAGTGGATCGCGCAACAACTGGGCCGGCGCAATCCAGCGCCCGCCGCGGGCCATCAGCGACTCCGCCCCCTGCTCGGCGCGCAACAACACGTTGGCCAGCAAGCGCTCGCCGAGGGCCAGCACCAACCCCAGCGAAGCCTGTAGCCCAAGCCGGCGCAGATTCACCGAACGCGTGGCCAGCGAACGCAGCAGGTTTTGGAATTCCTCCTGCACCAAGGGCAAGAAACGAAGCGACAACAGCAAGGTGAAACCAAGCCGCTCCACGGGCACCCCCAGGGGGCGCAGCGGCGCCAGGCACCAACTCAGACCCCACACCAGCGATTCCGGCGGCGTGCTGAGCAGCAGCAGGTTGGCGCTGTGAATCACGGTGAAGAGCAGCGTGGCGCTGTTGAGCCCCAACTCCGCGGAGCGGCGGGTGATCACCAATGGCCCCAACGGCAGGGGGCCTGCCTGCACGGGGCCCCAGCGCAACAGCTCCCAGCGCTGCCCTTGCTGCTCCGGAGCCAGGCGCAGCTCCTGGGGCGGCCGATTCAACGCCGTGGGTGCCGCGCCGCCGGTGGGCAGGAAGGTGGCCAGCACCCCCACCAACAACGAAAGCGCCAGCAGCAGCGGCAGGGTGCGGCGCCAAATCCGCCAGGGCAAACCGCTCAGGGCCGTGACCAGCAGCAGCAGCCCCACCAGGGCCAGGCGCCACCAGGGACCCGCCAGGATCGGAGTGAGCAGAAAGGCCACCGTCCAGGCCAACTTGAGGCGCGGATCGAGATCCCGCAGCCAGCTACCGGTGCCATCGACGTATTGGCCGATGGGGATCTGCCGCAACCAATCCATCAGCCCCGCCGCACCGCAACCTGCCTCGCGCCCACTGCCTTAGCGGCCGCGGGCCTGCTGTCTGGCCAGATCGCGCTCGGCATCGCGCTGTTGCTTGCCGCGCCAGAACAACTTGAGCGGCGAACCTTCAAAGCCCAGGCCTTCACGGATCTGCCGTTCCACGTAGCGACGGTAGGTGTCGCCGAACAGCTTCGGGTCGTTCACAAACAGGGTGAAGCTCGGCGGCCTTGTGGCCACCTGGGTGCCGTAATAGATGCGGCCCTGGCGGCCGCCGCGGCTGGTGGGCGGCGAACGCCAGCTCACCGCCTCCTGCAACACCTCATTCACCACCGAGGTGCTCACCCGGCGGCGGTGTTGCTCCACCGCCACCGCCGCAATCGCAAAGATGCTCTGCACCCGCTGGCCGCTCAGGGCTGAGGTGAACAGCATCGGCGCCCAATCGAGGAAATAGAGCTTGGCGCGCACCTCCATATCCATCGCCGGCATGGTGTGGGAATCCTTCTCAATGGCATCCCATTTGTTCACCACCACCACGCAGGCGCGGCCGTCTTCTTCGATGCGTCCTGCAAGGCGCTGATCCTGCTCGGTCACGCCATCGAGGGCATCGATCACCAGAACACACACATCGGAGCGCTCAATCGCCTTAAAGCTGCGGTTGATCCCGAAAAACTCGGGGCCGTAGTTCACCGAGCGTTTGCGGCGGATGCCGGCGGTGTCGAGGATCTTCCAGGTGTGCCCTTCGCGCTCGATGGTGGTGTCGATCGTGTCGCGGGTGGTGCCCCGGATCGGGCTCACGATGGCCCGCTTTTCGCCGCAAATGGCATTGAGCAAGCTGGATTTACCCACGTTGGGGCGGCCCACAATCGCCAGCTGGATCGGCTCCTCCCCGGTGAGCTCCTCCGTGGGCGGGAGGTGATCCACCACTTTGTCGAGCAGATCACCGGTGCCAGCACCGTGGATGGCTGAAATCGGGTAGGGCTCGCCGAGGCCCAAGCTCCAGAACTCGGCCGCCATCGAAAGGCCCGCTTCCGGCGATTCGCACTTATTCACCGCCAACAACACAGGCACGTTGTGGCCGCGCAACCACTCAGCAATCGATTCATCAGCCGCGGTGAGACCCTGCTGGCCATCGGCAATCACCACAGCCACCGAGGCCTCACCCAGGGCCAGGTTGGCCTGCTCGCGGATCTCCGGCAGGAATTCGCTGTCGTCGTCGAACACCAGACCGCCGGTGTCCACCACCTTGAAGTGACGATCGCGCCAATAGCCGTCTTGATAGGTGCGATCCCGGGTCACACCGGGTTCGTCGTGCACGATCGCCTCACGGCTCTTGCACAGACGATTCACCAGGGTGGATTTGCCCACATTGGGGCGGCCAATGATGGCAACGACCGGCAGAGCCAAGCGGGTATCACAACAACTGTCGTGACTTGACCCTACAGGCCAGCGGAAGCAGAAAACTTTCCGCGGTCCCACCGCGCGACCAATTGAGTCTCGCTACGAGAAGGGAGTCTTGAGCCCCGCCCCTGCGGCGGCCTATCCCGATGCTGGAACTGATCGCCTCGATCGTGATCGACCTCTCCGATCAGAAGCTTTACGTGTACAACCCGCAGCAGGAGCTGGTGCGCACGGTGCTGGTGAGCACCGGCAAAGCCAGCTCACCCACCCCAATGGGCAGCGCGCAGGTGTACAGCAAGCACCGCAGCGTCACCATGCGCGGCCGTGGCTACGTGGCGCCGGGCGTGCCCTGGGCGATGTGCATCACCGAGAACGGGGCCATCTGCATGCACGGTGCACCCTGGCAAGAGGCCGCTGGCGAGGCCTTTGGGGTGCCTCGCAGCCATGGCTGCATCCGCATCCCCAGCCCGCATGCCCGCTGGCTGTTCGAGAACACCCCCATGGGCACCCCCGTGACGATCCAGGCCTGAGCGGCTCAGCGGATCGGCAGATCCCCTGGGTGCCCAGCCACTGGATCGGCTGGCTGTTCGCGCAGCTCCGGCAGCGGGCCACTCTCCGGCAAGGCCTCACCCCGCTGGGCCAAATCGGCCAGCAACCAGTTCACGGCAGTGGCCCGGCGGGTGCGGCGCGGATAAAGCTCGCCGATGCGATAGCCGCCGAAGCCCAGTTGCTCCTTCAGCAATTGCTTGTGCTCTTTCGGGATAGAGCGCGTCAGCGCCACCGAGGGCGGCCGCTCGGCGATGAACTGCGGTTCGATCGGAAACGACTCCCGCCAGCTGGCGACCGCCGCCGGGCCCGCGCTCCAACGGCCGGAGCCATCGCGCTCATAGCCCAGGCGCGGCCAGATCAATTCACACACGAAGCGGTCGCTGGTGCGATCGGCCAGCACCGCTTCCAGCAGCGCACGGCTCAGGGGGAAGGGCACGGGCGTGGCGGCGGCTTCGGCAGGTGGCATCGGCCTGGAGTCCGAGAATCGGCTCACCATGATCACTGCCCCACTCCACATGCCCGGCCGCGGCACCGCCCGCCAGCTGCGCTGCCGCGTGTTGCAGTCGCCCCTGGCAGGGGTGAGCGATCGCATCTTCCGCGGCCTGGTGCGGCGCTGGGCGCCCGATGCGCTGCTGTTCACCGAAATGGTGAACGCCACCAGCCTGGAGCTGGGCCACGGCCTGATCAAGGTGGAGGAGCTGGCCAGCGAGCCAGGGCCGATCGGCGTGCAGCTGTTTGATTACCGCCCGGCCGCCATGGCGGATGCAGCCCGCCGCGCCGAGGCCGCCGGCGCCTTCCTGATCGACATCAACATGGGCTGCCCGGTGAAAAAGATCGCCAAAAAAGGTGGCGGCAGCGGCCTGATCCGTGAACCCGACCTGGCGGCCCGAATTGTGGCGGCTGTGGCTGAAGCAGTGACCATCCCGGTGACGGTGAAAACACGGCTGGGCTGGTGCGGCAGCAGCCTCGATCCGGTGGGCTGGTGCCGGGAGCTCGAACGCGCCGGCGCCCAGCTGCTCACCCTGCACGGCCGCACCCGCGAGCAGGGCTTCAAGGGGCAGGCCGATTGGGATGCGATTGCGGCCGTGAAGCGGGCACTGGACATCCCCGTGATCGCCAATGGCGATGTGAACTCCGCCGACGATGCCCTGCGCTGCTTGGCCCACACCGGCGCCGATGGCGTGATGGTGGGCAGGGGCACCATGGGCTCCCCCTGGCTGGTGGGTCAGATCGATGCAGCTCTGAGCGGAAGACCCGTGCCACCCGCCCCAGATGCGCTGGAGCGCATCCAGCTAGCGGCCGAGCAACTGCAGGCCCTGGTGGCAGCCCGCGGCGACCACGGCCTGCTGATCGCCCGCAAACACATGGGCTGGACCTGCACGGGCTTCAGCGGAGCGCCGCAGCTCCGCCATGCACTGATGCGCGCTCCCACACCGGCAGACGCCCTAGCGTTGCTGGACCAAGCAGCGGCCCGGCTTGATGACTGCGGAGCTCTGGCTCCCTTGGCTCACCCTGCTGTGGCCCCTGTGGCTGAGCCGCCGGTCTGAGGCGACCTGCCCGCTGTGGATGCGGCGCAGCGTGCTCGTGCTGCTCGCGCTGCTGTGCCTGCGCTACCTGCACTGGCGCGTCACAGACAGCCTCAACCTCAGCTCCGCGCTGGCCACGGCCCTGAGCTTGGTGTTGCTGTTGGCCGAGGGCTGGCTGCTACTCAGCGGGCTGTTGCCGCTGCTGCTCGCATGGCGGCGTTTCAGCGATGGCCGCCCCGAAGCTGATGCGGCCCAAGCCCAGTGGCAGGCCTGCTGCTGGCGGCCCACGGTGGACGTGTTGATACCCACCTGCGGCGAACCCCTACCCGTGCTGGAGCGCTGCCTGCGGGCCTGCAGCCAGCTCCACTATCCCCACAAACAGCTGTGGGTACTCGATGACGCCGGCCGAGCCGATGTGGCCGAGCTGGCCGCCCACTTCGGCGCTGGCTATCAGCACCGGCCGCAGCGGAACTACGCCAAAGCCGGCAACCTCAACGCCGGGCTGCCCCTCGGCAGCGGCGAGCTGGTGGCGGTGTTCGATGCCGATTTCGTGCCCCAGCAGCACTTCCTCGAGCGCACGATCGGCCTGTTGCTCGATCCGCAAGTGGCGCTCGTGCAAACACCCCAGCACTTCCTCAATGCCGATCCGGTGATGCGCAACCTGGCCATGGAAGCCTGGCTGCTGCCGGATGAGGAGAGCTTCTACCGCTGGATCGAACCGGTGCGCAGCGCCTGGGATGCGGTGGTATGCGCCGGCACCAGCTTCCTGGTGCGCCGCGCCGCGGTGGAGGAGATCGGTGGCTTCGTGGAGCCGGCCATTTCGGAAGACCTGGTCACCGGCATGGTCCTTGCATCCCGCGGCTGGAGGCTTCGCTACCTGGGGGAAAAACTGAGCGCCGGCCTGGCCGCTGAAACCATGCTGGATTTCGTGCGCCAGCGGCAGCGCTGGGCCTCCGGCACCCTGCAGGCGCTGCGGCTGCGGCAAGGCCCCCTGCGGTTGCAGGGGCTGAGCTGGGGCCAGCGGCTGGCCTATCTCGAAGGGGCGCTGCACTGGTTCAACACCGTGCCGCGGCTGCTGTTGCTGCTGATGCCCCTGTGCATCGGCCTGCTGGGGATCACGCCCATCCGGCTCACCAGCGCAGCGGTGTTCAGCCTGCTGGCGCCGCTGTGGATCGCCCTGCTGCTGAGCACGGGCTGGCTCAACCGCGGCAGCCGCCATGCGCTGCTGGCGGATCTACCGGGCTGGGCCCTGGCCGTGCCCCTCGCCACCACAGTGCTGGCGAGCCTCTGGGGCCGCGTACAGCCGTTTCGGATCACGCCCAAACACCGCGAACAAGGCCAGGGGGGCATTGCGCCCGTGCTGGCCCGGCCACTGCTGGTGCTGCTCGGGCTCAATGGCCTGAACCTGGTCTGGATCCTGCGTTCCCTGGCCTCAAACGGAAGCAACAGCGCCGGCGCCTGGTTGGGCTTGCTGTGGGGCAGCCTCACCCTGCTGGGTTTGCTGGTGGCTCTGCGGGCCTGCGAAGACCCCGCCGCCGGCGACCCCACCCCCTGGCTGGCCCTGAACCTGCCAGCCACGCTGCAGGCACGGGACCCCCAGGGCCATCTCCATCGCTGCCAAGCACCGATCCAGGCCCTGAGTGAGAGGGGCGCCGTGCTGGTCAACACACCCCCGCTTGGCGAGGGCTGGAGCCTCGACCACCTCCAGATCCACGCCTTGAGCGGCGAGGCGCTGCCGCTCCAACCTCAGCCCTTACCGAACCAGTGCTGCACCCTGCTCTGGTTCACGGGCGCAGCAGCAGGCCCGGCGCGCGAGCGCTTCATCCACTGGCTCTACAGCCGCCCCAATGCTTGGCCTGAGCGGCAGGCACCACCGGAGTGGCAGGCCTTGGCGGCCCTACTTGCCCGGCTGATCAGGCCAGCTCGGGGGCCTCGGTTGAGCCTGGTGCCACAGCAGCTGGGGCAGCCACCGGCTCCGGGCAAACGCGGTTCTGGAAGTCGCAGCGGTAGATCGCCGGCTTCTGCCAGCTGAGCGGGATTTCGATCAGATCGCGGGTTCCCGTGATCGCCTGCACCGCCAGCAGCACCATGATCAGCAGATTGCTGGCGATATGCAGGCGGCGCCAGCGCAGGTGACGGGTGATTTCAGGGCGGGCCGCCAGGTTGAACAGCAGCAGCCCCGTGAGCAGCACACCGCTCCAGTAGTGGGAGCTCCAGAAAGCGCCGCTGAGGGGGTTATCGGAGAGGCGCCAAATCTCCTTCTGACTGCCCAATCCCAACAGCCCGGCCCAGGTGAGCAGGGTGAAGCTGGTCCGCAGCGCCGGCTGCTTCACCTTGAGCAAGGCCAGCAGCGCCACCAGGGTGCCAGCGGCCACCAGCATCAGCAGGGCAAGGCGCGCCGCACCACCGGCGAACACAGCCCCAGGCTCCACGGCCTTGCTGATGAAGGAATAAACGAGCGCAATCAACACCGCCACCACCACCCCGGCGGTGAGCCAGCGGCCGTGATCGGCGTGTTCACGCGGCACCGGCGCCGGCTGCTTGGTGATGCCCAGGCGCTTCTCCCGCACCAAGATGCCGAGGCGGATCGTGGCCCCCACCACCGGGTAAACAAACAGGATCACCAGCACCGGGTGGAGCAGGGAGAACCAATCAATTGCCGTCATCGCGGCGCCTCCTTCAGGGCAACACCGCCGGCCAGCCCTGGCGGATCAACAACAGCGAAAAATAGGGCTGCTCGGCAGAGCTGACCGCCGCCGCGCTGGCCAACAGCTGATCGGGCCAGCCCACCCGCTGGGCAAACAGGCTCTGCCCCAGCAGTCCTCGCTCCGTCAGCAGCGGCTGCACCCAGCTCCAGCGATGCCCCAACTTCAACAGCGCCAGCACAGCATCGGCGGCGCGGGCCTGCTCGAGCAGCTGCGCCAGCTCGGCCTGGGTTTCAGGGGTGGGGCGGATCCAGAGCGGTTCCTGCTGCAAGGCCAACGGCCAGGGCATCCCCGAGCTGGAAGCCGCCGCCGCCGCTGCCGCCGCCGCCGTGATGCCGGGGATCACCCGCACCGGCACATCCGGTTCCCGCTCCGCCAGGGCCAGGAGCACGTAGGAGCAGCTGGCATAGAGGGAGCTATCGCCCTCGCACAGCAACACCACCCGGCGCTCGGCGCGCACCTCAGCCGCCAAAGCTGCTGCCGCCGCATGCCAGGCCTCTCGGCGTGGCTCCGCCTCCGCCACCATCGGGAAGAGCAGCGGCAATCGGCGCTGCTCAGGGCTCATCCAGGGGCCGGCAATCCGAGCAGCCATGCCCTCGGCCTCAAGCCGCGCCACGGGATAGGCCACCACATCAGCGGCCTCAATCGCCCGCACGGCCGCCACGGTGAGCAACTCGGAATCACCGGGCCCAACCCCCACCAGCGTGAGGCCCGCGACCGCCTGCTCAGGGGCTGGAAGGTGATCCAAACAACAGGGGAGGCAGATAGGCGCCTTTCTAGGGTGAGATCAAAGGCGGCATGACCCGATGAGTCATCTGCAGATTTTTCCAGCCAGCGGCGGCCACCCGCTCCCCAGCTTTGCCAGCAATGACCCGGCGCTGATCGCCGCCGAGCTGGCTGAACGAGGCATCGGCTTTGAGCGCTGGCCTGCCCACACGGAATTGCCGGCGGGCGCCAGCGCCGAGGCCGTGCTGGCTGCCTACGCCACCGAGGTCGCCCGGGTGCAATCCCAAGGCAGCTACCCCACCGTGGATGCGATCCGGATGACCCCAGAGCATCCCGATCGCGAAGCCCTTCGCCAGAAGTTTCTGGCCGAGCACACCCACAGCGAAGACGAAGTGCGTTTCTTCGTGGAGGGCAAGGGCCTGTTCTGCCTGCACATTGGCGATGAGGTGTTGCAGGTGCTCTGTGAAGCCGACGATTGGATCAGCGTGCCTGCCGGCACCAAACACTGGTTTGACATGGGCAGTGCCCCGCAGTTCTGCGCCATTCGCTTCTTCGACAACCCCGATGGCTGGGTGGCCCAGTTCACCGGCGAAGCGATCGCAAAGCACTATCCGCTGCTGGATTGAAACGCGCAGATCCGCACCCTGGGCATGCCTGTCTTCAGCAGATCAGCAGAAGAAGCCTTCAACCCTGGCTTAGCTGACAACACTCAGCCGGTCGCCCATTCCTCGGCCCAGTGCATCCTCGACTCCAACCTCTTACGCGCGCTGTTCAGCTCGGTGTTGTTGCAGCCCTACTGAGTCCCAATAGCCTCCTGGCCGCCACGATCGGCGCCTCGAAGTCGGTGGATTTCAGCCCAACGGTGGTGAGCAATTTCTGCGACATCAGCACAACCGGCGGCTCACTGGCCGTTGAGAAGAAGCGTGGACTGATCACATCCGACTCCAGCCAGCCAGGCAACTTCAGCGGCACGCAAGGCCCCGGCACCATCTCCGTTGTGAGCAACCTCACGGCGCAGGGAACCATTGTTGTTGACCCTCCCAAGCTGACTGGCCTCACCCCCGCCACAACGAGTGAGATCAAGCTTGGCTCCGGCAACTACAACAGCACAGCCCAAAGCATCACACTGGGCAGCGACGGAAACCTGGCCAGCACGAATCTGCACGTGCGGTTCACAACCACCGACAACAACAACAAATTCGCCAATGGCACCTATAGCGCCGTTGCGACCGTGACCTGCACCGATGGCGGCAACTAAGCACAGGCCAATCGCTCATCTTTCGCTGATTTGTTGGTGCCTGCTCAGTAGCGCCTTAGCACTACTGAGCAACTCCAACGCCCGAGCACTCAGCCTGGCTCCGATGCGACTGGACCACCAGCGGGGACAACTGCAGGTGAGCAACAGCGGCGATCGCATGATCCGCGTGAACCTGCAGGTGTTTCCCCCACGCCAAGTGAATGGCCGCACCACGGCTGCGGCCACACCACTGTCCGCGGAGGAGGCCGAACAGCGCATTCAGCTGCGACCAAGCTCCTTCAGGCTTGGCCCCGGCGCTAGCCGCGTGATCACCTACCGAGTGACGCCAGACCAACCACCGTTTTATCTATGCGGAACGTCACTGCAAAACTTGCTGCAAGTGCGCATCTGCTCGTCCTGGCAACCTGCAGCCTTGCCTCACAACACGCCATAGCCCAGATCTATCTAGCCCCCAATCAACAATTCCCACAGGGCTCGCGGGTCTCCATTGATCTAGGCGGCGTGCGCTGCAATGCCGATGGAGGGGCCTTGCCTAATCTCAGTCTCTCAGCAGGCGCCTATCCCGATCAATGGGGCAACAACATCAGCCTTGCCCAAACCAATGGCAACGCTTCCATCGGCAACCAGAGTTCATTGTTGGCCATGGTGAGTCTGAACATTCCGCTCGCCCGCAGCAACTCCAAATTCAGCTGTGACCCCCTCTTGAAGGATGCCTTAATTCGCACACGTATGGAGAACCTCCGCCAATTGGTGGATGAGGAGGTGATTAGCGAAGCGCAATACAAACAGGCGCTCCTCAACCTCTATGGCCCCCTGAGCAGCAGCCAACAATCCCTGCCGCCAGCACCCAGCCAAGGCGCCAGCGTCAGCCTCGATTAGCCCGGAGCCACCACAACTCCTGGCGAATGCATCCGCACGGCATCGGGCTGAGGAAGCTCACCGGTGAGGGCCTCAACCTCCACCGCCGCCAACTCCTGAAGCCGCGCCACTGTGGCCTCACGGCCAAAGCGCTCTTCGCACAGACACCAATAGAGACCGAAATGGCGGGCTTCGCTGGCCAGCAGCTCGCCGTAGAGCGCCCGCAACTCCGCATCGGCGCTGTGGGCCGCCAACAACGCCATGCGCTCATGACTGCGGGCCTCGATCAGGCCAGCCACCAGAAAGGAATCGAGCATCCGCTCGGGCTCGCCTTTGCGCACCGCGGCGGTGAGGGTGGCGCCGTAGGCCGGTGCCGGCAAGGGGCGCAGGGGGATGCCGCGACGCTGGAGGAGCCGCAGCACCAACTCGAAATGCTCGAGCTCCTCGCGGGCCAAGGGGCTCAAGGCAGCCCCCAGCGCTTCATCGGAGGGATAGCGAAACATCAGCTGCAGGGCCACACCCGCCGCCTTGCGCTCGCAGTGGGCATGGTCGATCAACACCAGATCAGGGCGAGCGTTGGCCTGCTCGAGCCAACGGTTGCTGCTGGCCGCGGCCAGCCACTTCACCCGGGCCGTGGGGTTCTCCAGCACAGCGGTCATGCCGCCGTCTCGTGCCGAAGCCGCTGCACCAGGCCCTGAAGGGCCAGGCCATAGCTGGCGGCGCCGAAACCACAGATCACCCCGATGGCCTTGTCAGCCAAAACGGAGTGATGCCGAAAGGCCTCGCGTGCATGCACATTGCTGAGGTGGAGCTCCACAAAGGGGATCGCCACACCCAGCAGGGCATCGCGGATGGCGATCGAAGTGTGGGTGAACGCGCCGGCATTGATCAGGATTCCGTCCACCACGCCCCGGGCCGCATGGATGCGATCGATCAGAGCGCCTTCATGGTTGCTCTGGAAGCAGTCCAGCTCAACGCCCAAGCCCAACGCCTGGCGACCCAGCTCCGCCTCAATCGCCTCCAGCGTGTCGGCGCCGTAGAGACCAGGCTCCCGCAGCCCCAGCAGATTGAGGTTGGGTCCATTGAGCAGCAGCACCCGCATCGCCAGCGCCGTGGATCCGGCCTTCAGTGCCTTGATCGTAAGGAGCAGGGCCAGGGGCAGACCCACCGGCTGGTAAGTTCTTGGGGTGTGGTTCGGGTCGGTGCCCGAGTGGTTAATGGGGGCGGACTGTAAATCCGCTGGCTCTGCCTACGCTGGTTCAAATCCAGCCCGGCCCACCTTCCACAT
>JBEDHJ010000083.1:0-12385 GCA_041174205.1 Cyanobacteriota bacterium
CCGGGGCATGGACATCACCATCGTGACCACTGCCCGTAACGACGAAGAGGGCCGGGCCCTCCTCCGCGAGATGGGAATGCCGTTCCGCAGTAACTGAGCCCTCTTCGGACCCGACCATGGCTAATCACGACCCGATTTCCGACATGCTCACCCGCATCCGCAATGCGAGTGAGAAGCGTCATCAATCCACCAAGGTGCCTGCTTCGCGCATGGCACGCAGCATCGCCAAGGTGCTGCAGCAGGAAGGTTTCATCGCCGAGATCTCTGAAGAGGGTGAAGGCGTTGAGAAGCACCTCGTGCTCGAACTCAAGTACAGCGGCAAGCACCGCCAGCCGCTGATCCGCACCGTGCAGCGCGTCAGCAAGCCCGGTCTGCGCATCTACAAGAACACCCGCCAGCTGCCCAAAGTGCTGGGCGGTCTCGGCGTGGCCATCATCTCCACCTCCAAGGGTGTGATGAGCGACCGCGATGCCCGCAAGCAGGGCGTCGGCGGCGAAGTGCTCGCTTACGTCTACTGATCAGGGAGGTTGATCCATGTCTCGTATTGGTAAAGCGCCGATTCCCGTGCCGGGCGGCGTCACCGTCACCCTCAGCGGCCTCGACGTCAAAGTCAAAGGCCCCAAGGGTGAATTGAGCCGCACCCTCCCCGACGGTGTGACCATTGCCCAGGACGGCAGCACCCTCGTGGTGAGCCCCGCCAGCGACAACCGTCGCTCCCGCGAGCGCCACGGTCTCTGCCGCACCCTCGTCGCCAACATGGTGGAAGGGGTGAGCAAGGGCTACACCCGCAAGCTCGAGATCGTTGGCGTGGGCTACCGCGCTGCCGTTCAAGGCAAAAAGCTGGTGGTGAGCGCTGGCTACAGCCACCAGGTGGAGATGGTGCCTCCCGACGGCGTGACCTTCGCCGTTGATGGCAACACCACCGTGCTTGTCTCCGGTGCCGACAAGGAACTGGTGGGCAACGAAGCAGCCAAGGTTCGCGCTATTCGTCCGCCTGAGCCCTACAAGGGCAAGGGCATCAAATACGAGGGCGAACGCATCCTGCGCAAGGCCGGTAAGACCGGTAAGAAATGAGGTCTGCCTGAGCGTCGTTACCCTGTACTGCCATGTCCACACTGTCCCGCAAGCAGCAGACGCAGAAACGCCACCGGCGTCTGCGTCGCAATCTCTCCGGCACCGCCGCGCGTCCGCGCCTGGCTGTGTTCCGGTCCAACAACCACATCTACGCGCAGGTCATCGACGACGAAGCGCAGAGCACTCTCTGCTCTGCCTCCACCGTCGATAAGGAGCTGCGCACCAACGTCTCGGCCGGTGCCACCTGCGATGCTTCCGTCGCCGTTGGTCAACTGGTCGCCAAGCGTGCCCTCGCCAAGGGCATCCAACAGGTGGTCTTCGATCGAGGCGGCAACCTGTACCACGGCCGTGTCAAGGCCCTGGCTGACGCCGCCCGGGAAGCGGGCCTTCAGTTCTGATCCCTGCTCTCACCATGACCGAAACCAACGACCAGATCCAGTCCAACGACATCCCGGGCGCGGCTGATGTTCCTGCAGCGGCCGAAGGCCAGCAGGAGCGCCGTGGTGGCCGGGGCGACGGGCGAGGTGACCGCCGCGGCCGCGGCCGTGACAACCGCCGTGGCCAGGAGCGTGACTCCGAATGGCAGGAGCGCGTGGTGCAGATCCGCCGCGTCTCCAAGACCGTGAAAGGCGGTAAGAAAATGAGCTTCCGGGCCATCGTTGTCGTCGGCAACGAAAAGGGCCAGGTGGGCGTGGGCGTCGGCAAGGCCGGCGATGTGATCGGTGCTGTCCGTAAGGGCGTCGCCGATGGCAAGAAGCACCTGGTGAAGGTGCCTCTCACCCGCCACTCCTCGATCCCCACCCTCGGCAATGGCCGTGACGGAGCCGCCAGCGTGCTGATCCGTCCCGCCGCTCCGGGTACCGGTGTGATCGCGGGTGGTTCGATCCGCACGGTGCTGGAGCTCGCCGGCATCAAGAACGTGCTGGCCAAGCGCCTCGGCTCGAAGACCCCCCTCAACAATGCCCGCGCTGCCATGGATGCCCTGGCTGGCCTGCGCACCCACAAGGAGACCGCCAAGGAGCGTGGCATCTCCCTCGAGCAGATCTACTCCTGAGGATTGCCATGACGTCGCTCAATCTCCAGTCCCTCGCGCCCCAGAAGGGCGCTCGTCGCCGCAAGCTCCGCAAGGGCCGCGGCATCGCTGCTGGCCAGGGTGCTAGCTGCGGTTTCGGCATGCGCGGTCAGAAGTCCCGTTCGGGTCGTCCCACCCGTCCGGGCTTCGAAGGTGGTCAGATGCCCCTCTACCGCCGGGTACCGAAGCTCAAGCACTTCACCGTGATCAACCCCAAGAACTTCACGGTGATCAACGTGGGCAAGCTGGCTGAGATCAAGGCCGGCAGCACCGTCAACATCGACACCCTTGTCAAGGACGGCATCGTCACCAGCCCCAAGCACCCCCTGAAGGTGCTCGGCACCGGTGATCTGAAGGTGAAACTCACCGTTCAGGCCGCCGCGTTCACCGCCAGCGCCCGCGAGAAGATCGAGGCCGCCGGTGGCACCTGCGAAGTGATCTGAGCTTCGGCTTGGTTTTGACCCCGACCCATTAGCGTCGGTGCCGCCTGGCGGAGCCTCCCGGCTTCACCAGGCGGTTTTTTGTTCCCCCTTCTCCGCCCGCCCGTCATGCTCGTCAGCCGGGGTCGCAACCCCAGTGCCGGTGAAATCATCACGCAGCTGATCCAGGCCAAGGATCTGCGCAACCGTGTGTTGATCACCCTGGGTCTGTTGCTGCTGGTGCGCCTGGGGATCTACATCCCTGTGCCCGGGATCGACCGCGTTGCCTTCCAGGACTTCATCGCCCGCGGAGGTCAGCTGATCGGCTTCCTCGACATCTTCACCGGGGGCGGCATCTCCACCCTGGGTGTGTTCGGTCTGGGGATCCTTCCCTACATCAACGCTTCGATCATCCTGCAACTGCTCACCTCGGCGCTGCCCCAGCTCGAGGACCTGCAGAAGAACGAGGGCGAGGCCGGCCGCCGCAAGATCGCCCAGTACACCCGTTATGTGGCCTTGGGTTGGGGCATCCTGCAGAGCGTGGTGTTCTCCCTGATCCTGCGGCCCTACGCCACCGCCGGCACCTCCGAGCTGGTGTTTGTGCTGCAGACCGCCGTTGCCCTGGTGACGGGTTCGATGGTGGTGATGTGGATCAGTGAGGTGATCACCGAGCGCGGCATCGGCCAGGGCGCTTCCCTGGTGATCTACCTCAACATCGTGGCCACGTTGCCGCGGGCCCTGGGCTCCACGATTGAGCTGGCCCAGAGCGGTGACCGCAGCACCGTCGGCGGCATCGTGGTGCTGGTGGCGGTGTTCCTGGTCACGATCGTTGGGATCGTGTGTGTGGAGGAGGGCAACCGCCGCATTCCGATCGTGAGCGCCAAGCGTCAGGTGGGCGGTGCCAGCCTCTCGGCCCGCCAGAGCTACCTGCCTCTCAAGCTCAATGCTGGTGGCGTGATGCCGATCATCTTTGCTTCGGCTGTGGTGTTCCTGCCGCTCACCATCGCCAACATCACCAAGCAGCCCTGGTTGATCAACATCGCCGCTGCCCTGAGCCCCAACAGCGGCACCCCCTGGGTTTATGCCCTGCTGTTCTTCGCGCTGATCATCGGCTTCTCCTTCTTCTACGCCACCCTCACGATCAATCCGGCGGATGTGGCGACCAACCTGAAGCGCTCCGGTGTCGCTATCCCTGGTGTGCGGCCGGGTTCGGCCACTGCCAACTACCTCAGCGGCGTGCAGAACCGGCTCACCCTCCTCGGTGCTTTGTTCCTGGGGGCTGTGGCGATCATCCCCTCGGCTGTTGAATCGGCCACCCAGGTGAAAACCTTCCAGGGCCTTGGTGCCACCAGCCTGCTGATCCTGGTGGGTGTGGCCATTCAGACCGCCAAGCAGCTGCAGACCGCCGTGATCTCCCAGCGCTACGAGGGCATGGTGCGCCAGTGAGCGCCGCCCTGTGGTGATCGTTTCCCCTCCCAGTCCTGATTGTTCCTCTTCACTCATGAAGCAACGTCTTTTGTTCCTCGGCCCCCCCGGCGCCGGCAAAGGCACCCAGGCCCAGCGCCTCGCTGAAAGCCAGGGCCTGCTCCACCTTTCCACCGGCGATCTGCTTCGTGCTGAAGTGGCCGCTGGCAGCGAGCTGGGCAAAGAAGCTGAAGCGGTGATGGCCCGCGGCGAACTGGTGAGTGATGCGCTGGTGCTCGCCATCGTGCGCAGCCGCCTCCAGTCCCACAGCGGTGGTTGGCTCCTAGATGGCTTTCCCCGCAATGTGGCCCAGGCCGATGCCCTGGCTGCTCTGCTCGAAGAACTCGGCCAGCAGATCGAGCTGGTCGTGCTGATGGAGCTCGACGATGCCGTGTTGGTGCAGCGACTGCTCTCCCGCGGCCGCGCCGATGACAACGAGGCCGTGATCCGCCATCGCCTCGAGGTGTACCGCCAGCAAACCGAACCGCTGATCGCCTACTACCGCGAGCGTCAGCTCCTCGCACCGGTGGAAGCGGCCGGCACGGTTGAGGAGATCGAGGCGCGGATCGCTTCAGTGTTGGGTTGACCCCTGTGGTAAGGTCATCGTTTGCAAAAATGGAGAGACCGCTCCCATGAAGGTGCGTGCCTCGGTCAAGAAAATGTGCGACAAGTGTCGTGTGATTCGTCGCCACGGCCGGGTGATGGTGATCTGCGCCAACCCCAAGCACAAACAGCGCCAGGGTTGATTCCCGGCTGAGTCTTGCCATCGGCCCTCGGGCCAACCCCTCCCCTGCTCACCCCGTTTTTCGTTTCTGTGGCTCGGATTGCCGGCGTTGATATTCCTCGCGACAAGAGGATCGAAATCGCCCTCACCTATGTGTATGGGATTGGCCTGACCACGGCCCAAAAGATCCTGGCCAAGACCGGTGTCAACCCCGACACCCGCGTCAAGGACCTCGACGACGCTGACGTGCAGAAGCTGCGCGGCGCCGCTGAGTCCTACACCCTGGAAGGCGACCTGCGCCGCCAGGAAGGCATGGCCATGAAGCGCCTCCAGGACATCGGTTGCGTCCGCGGCCGTCGTCACCGCGCCGGTCTGCCCGTGCGTGGTCAGCGCACCCGCACCAATGCCCGCACCCGCCGCGGCGCTCGTAAGACCGTCGCCGGTAAGAAGAAGTAAGGCGAAGCCTGCTTCAGGCCCTCGGCCAGTCATCACGCACCTGCCGGCAGCACCCCATAGGGGGCTGGCGTCACCAGGTTGCTCCACCAGTTCCTCGATTACCTCCCTGCAACTGCAGGGCTTTAACCCATGGCCAAGCCCGCCAAGAAATCCGGCGCTAAGAAGACCAAGCGGAATGTGCCTAATGGTGTGGCGCACATTCAGAGCACCTTCAACAACACCATCGTTTCGATCACCGACACCGCCGGTGAAGTGATCTCCTGGAGCTCCGCAGGAGCCAGCGGTTTCAAGGGCGCCCGTAAGGGCACTCCCTTCGCCGCCCAGACCGCCGCAGAAGCAGCCGCTCGTCGCGCCCTTGAGCAGGGGATGCGCCAGATCGAGGTGCTGGTCCGCGGTCCTGGTTCCGGCCGTGAAACCGCCATCCGTGCTCTGCAGGTGGCCGGTCTGGAGATCACCCTGATCCGCGACGTCACCCCCCTGCCGCACAACGGCTGCCGTCGTCCCAAGCGTCGCCGGGTCTGATCCGACGCCTTGCCCCGCCCCAGAGGGGGCACCTCCTCTCCTTTCGCGCCTCAGACCGTGCTGCAGTACCAGATCGATCGGGTTGAACACCAGATCGCCGACGACCGTTCCCAGACCGGTGTCTTCGTCATCGGCCCCCTTGAGCGGGGTCAGGCCATCACCCTCGGGAACTCCCTCCGCCGCGTGCTGATGGGTGCCCTCGAGGGCAGCGCCATCACCGCCGTGCGCATCGCCGGCGTGAACCACGAGTACGCCACCATCCCGGGTGTGCGTGAGGACGTTCTCGACATCCTGCTGAACTGCAAGGACATCGCCGTCAACAGCCGCACCCGCGAGCTGGAGATCGGTCGTCTGGTGGCCAACGGTCCCTGCACCGTCACCGCTTCCGATCTGCAGTTCTCCTCTCAGGTGAACGTGATCGACGGAGAGCGTCCGATCGCCACCGTGGCCGATGGCTACAGCCTCGAGCTCGAAGTGCACGTGGAGCGCGGCGTCGGCTACCGCCCCGTGGACCGTCGCACCGAGGACACCAGCGCCATCGATCTGCTCCAGATCGATGCGGTGTTCATGCCCGTGCGCCGCGTGAACTACAGCGTGGATGAAACCGCTGTGGGTGAAGGCGGCAGTGCCCGCGAGCGCCTGCGCCTCGAGATCGAAACCGATGGCTCCGTCACCCCCGACGACGCCATGGCCCAGGCGGCTAATCAGCTGATCGCGCTGTTCCAGCCCCTGGCCAGCCTCACGGTGGTGGATGAGCCGGGCCTGGAGCCTGAGCCTTCCGCCGAGGCCCAGATTCCCCTCGAAGAGCTCAACCTCTCGGTGCGCGCTTACAACTGCCTGAAGCGCGCCCAGGTCAACTCCGTGTCCGACCTGATGGGCTTCAGCTACGAGGATCTGCTGGAGATCAAGAACTTCGGTTCCAAGTCGGCCGATGAAGTGATCGAAGCGCTTGAGCGCATCGGCATTTCCCTGCCCCAGAGCCGTACCAGCGCCTGATCGGCGCGCGAGTTCGTTCCTTATTCCTTAACGCCACCCCTCCGCATCCGTCATGCGCCACCAGTGCCGAGTTCCCAAGCTGGGACGCCCCGCCGACCAACGCAAAGCCATGCTGCGCGCTCTCACCACGCAGCTGATCCGCGAAGGTCGCCTCACCACCACCAAGGCCCGTGCCAAGGCGCTTCGCGACGAAGCTGAGCGCATGATCACCCTGGCCAAGGACGGCAGCCTGGCCGCCCGTCGCCGCGCCATCGGCTACATCTACGACAAGCAGCTGGTGCACGCCCTGTTCGACAAGGCCCAGGAGCGTTACGGCGACCGCAACGGCGGTTACACCCGCATCATCCGCACCGTGCCCCGCCGCGGTGACAACGCCGAAATGGCGATCATCGAGCTGGTCTGATCCCGGCTGCGATGCCCTCCTCTGCCGCGCTGCCCGCACCGGGTTGCGCGGCTTTGTCGTGTCTGGCATGACCCACCCTCCGCCGCCGCTCCGGCGCATCGCCCTCTGTCTGCAATACGACGGTTCGGCCTACTGCGGTTGGCAGCGGCAGCCCCGGGATCCGAGCGTGCAGGAAACCCTGGAGACGGCCATCGCTGCACTGGACCCACGCCGGCCGGTGTCTGTGCAGGCGGCTGGCCGCACCGATACGGGTGTGCACGCCGCGGCCCAGGTGGCGCACTTTGACGCCGAGGGGCCGATCCCAGCGCAGCGTTGGCCGGCGGCCCTCAACGGCCGCTTGCCGGCCAGCATTCGCGTGCGCGCTGCCGCTGCGGTGCCGCTGGACTGGCATGCCTGCTTCAGCGCCAGCTATCGCCGCTACCGCTACACCCTCTACAACGCGCGCCGCCCCAACCTGTTCCTGGCCCCCTGGAGCTGGCATCGCTATCAGCTGCGGCTCGATGAACACCTGATGCGCCAGGCCCTGGAGGGGATGCTTGGTGAGCACGACTTTGCGGCCTTCGAGCGGGCTGGTAGTTCCCGCTCCCACTCGCGCACCACTCTCCAGGAGGTGTCGGTGCAGCGGCAGGGCGACCTGATCGAAGTGGAGTTGCAGGCCAGTGGCTTTCTCTACGGCATGGTGCGCCTGGTGATGGGTCAGCTCGTGGCCGTGGCGGAGCGGCGC
The DNA here is from genome assembly GCA_041174205.1 of Cyanobacteriota bacterium. Taxonomy (GTDB): domain Bacteria; phylum Cyanobacteriota; class Cyanobacteriia; order PCC-6307; family Cyanobiaceae; genus Vulcanococcus. The sequence goes on from JBEDHJ010000083.1 coordinate 7,855, forward strand.
CTCAGCCTGGAGCGGTTTGAGCAGCGCTGGCGCAGTGGTGCCCGCCATGAGGTGAAGGAGGCGGCTCCACCCCATGGCCTGTGCCTGCTGCGGGTGGGATACCCCAGTGAGATCTTCCCTGATGCTGCCTGGTATGATAGCCAACCGCGGTATTTGCTGGGGTGCACCGACTCCCCGCCGAGTGCCTGTTGAAGCTCCCCACAGCGGGAGTGCGACAGGCGGCGAGGTAGGGTCGCTCCACGAGCTTCAGACGCCCGAGTGATCGGGTGCCCTGCCGTCACAAGTCCAGACCTTCCGTCCAGACACCCTGTCCCGCCCCCTTGTTCGCCCTGCGAGCGATGGAGCTTTACCGATCCGGCCCGCCGGTGCGATGAACAAGACTCTCGTTCCCCCTCAGGATCCCTCCACTCGCCAGTGGTATCTGGTGGATGCTGAGAACCAGACCCTCGGCCGTCTGGCCAGTGAAGTGGCTTCGGTGCTGCGGGGTAAGAACAACCCCAACTTCGCTCCCCATATCGACGCCGGCGACTTCGTCGTGGTGATCAACGCCGAGAAGGTGAAGGTGAGCGGTAACAAGTTCACCGAAAAGGTGTATCGCCGTCATTCCGGCCGCCCCGGTGGCATGAAGACCGAGAGCTTCGCGGCTCTGCAGGCCCGGATCCCCGAGCGGATCATCGAGAAGGCTGTGAAGGGGATGCTTCCCCACAACGCCCTCGGTCGTCAGCTGTTCCGCAAGCTGAAGGTCTACAAGGGTGCTGAGCACCCCCACGCTGCCCAGCAGCCCCAAGCCCTCGCCCTCGACCCTGCCGCTTCCGCCCAATGAGCACCAACACCGTCGTCTACTGGGGAACCGGCCGTCGTAAGACCGCTGTGGCTCGCGTGCGTGTGGTTCCCGGCACCGGCACCGTCACCATCAACGGTCGCCCCGGTGACAACTACCTGAACTACAACCCCGTTTATCTGGCAGCCGTCACGGCTCCGCTGCAGACCCTGGGTCTGGCCAGCGAGTACGACCTGCTGGTGAACGTGCGCGGCGGTGGCCTCACCGGCCAGGCCGATGCCATCAAGCAGGGCGCTGCCCGTGCGCTGTGCGAGCTCTCCCCCGAGAACCGCAAGCCCCTCAAGACCGAAGGTCACCTCAGCCGCGACCCCCGCGCCAAGGAGCGTCGTAAGTACGGCCTGAAGAAAGCCCGTAAGGCTCCTCAGTTCTCCAAGCGCTGATTCCGCGTCCGCACCTCAGCCCCGTATCCGTCATGCCGAAGGCCGAAATTCATCCCACCTGGTATCCCGATGCCAAGGTGATCTGCAACGGAGAGGTGGTGATGACCACCGGCTCCACCTCCCCCGAGCTGCACGTCGACGTGTGGAGTGGCAACCACCCCTTCTACACAGGCACCCAGAAGATCCTCGACACCGAGGGTCGTGTGGATCGCTTCATGCGCAAGTACGGCATGGGCGGCGCTGCTGCCGCTCCCGCCGCTGAGGCCGAGGCCAAGGCCTGATCGCTTCAACCCTGACCACCTCCGTGCCTCAAGCCCGGTGGTGAGCATGAGCCGGATGCTCCAGGGCATCCGGCTTTTTGCTGCCCACAGGCCGATCGATCGTCTCCTCTCTTCATGGATGCCTCCTTCCTGAGCGAGCGCCTCGACGCGGCGCGCACCACTTTCGAGACCCTGGAGCGGCAGCTGGCGGACCCGGATGTGGCCGCCAATCCGGCCCAGCTGGAGCCGATCGCCCGCGAACGGGCCCGGCTGGAGCCGCTGGTGATGGGCTACGACGAGCTGGAGACCCTGCGCGGCCAGGAACAGCAGGCCCGCGAGTTGCTGCGCGAAAGCCGCGGTGATCAGGAACTGGAAACCCTGGCTCAGGAAGAACTGGCTGAGCTGTCCGCGCGAATCAGTGCCCTGGAGGAGCAGCTCACCCTGGCGCTGCTGCCCCGCGATCCCCGTGATGAGCGCAGCGTGATGCTCGAGATCCGGGCCGGCGCCGGCGGTGATGAAGCGGCGTTGTGGGCCGGCGACCTGGCGCGCATGTATGAGCGCTATGCCCAGAGCGTGGGTTGGAAGGTGCAGCCGGTGAGCGCCTCTGAGGCGGAACTGGGCGGCTACAAGGAATTGATCCTGGCGATCAAGGGCGATGGCGTGTTCAGCCAGCTGAAATTTGAGGCCGGGGTGCACCGGGTGCAGCGGGTGCCGGCCACGGAATCCCAGGGCCGCGTGCACACCTCCACCGCCACCGTGGCGGTGATGCCGGAGGCCGATCCGGTGGAGGTGCAGATCGATCCGGGCGACCTGGAGATCAGCACAGCCCGCTCCGGTGGTGCCGGCGGCCAGAACGTGAACAAGGTGGAGACGGCGGTGGACCTGCTCCACAAACCCACGGGCATCCGTGTGTTCTGCACCCAGGAGCGCTCGCAGCTCCAAAACCGTGAGCGGGCCCTGGAGATCCTGCGGGCCAAGCTCTACGAGCGGGAGCTGGCGGCGGCCAACGCCGAGGAGCGCTCAGCTCGCCTGGCCCAGGTGGGCACAGGCGATCGCAGCGAGAAAATCCGCACCTACAACTACAAGGACAACCGCACCACCGATCACCGTCTCGGCCGCAATTTCTCCCTGGAGCCGGTGTTGCAGGGGCAGCTGGCGGAGCTGATCGGAGCCTGCGTGTCAGCAGATCAGCGGCGGCAGCTCGAGCAGTTGGCTGAGCAGGCCGGCGGCGGCTGAGCGTCTAGGCGGCTTCGTCCCAACCCTGCACATATTTCGCCCATTCGCGATGGCTGCCGCTGGCCATCTGGCGCTGGGCCTCAAACACCGGGCCGCTCTGCGGCCGGCGCGGACTGCGCAGCAGCACCATTCCCGCTTCACGGGGGGTGCGGTTGCCCTTGTGCACGTTGCAGCGAAGGCAGGCGGTGGTCACGTTGTCCCAGCTGTGGCTGCCGCCGCGGCTGCGGGGCATCACATGGTCGATCGAGAGCCGCTCGCTGCTGCTGCCGCAGTATTGGCAGCGATGGTCATCGCGGTGGAACAGGTTGCGGCGGGTGAGGGGCAGGGCCCGGAAGGGCACCCGCACAAACTGCCTGAGCCGAATCACCGAGGGGCGGTTGAAGCCGGGGCGGAGCGGCTGATCGCTGGCGTGCTCCAGGCCTTCAGCCTTTCCCTTGAGCAGCATCACCGTGGCGCGCCGCCAGCTGGTGATGTTCAGCGGCTCGTAGGACGCGTTGAGAACCAGAACGTGGCCCATGGAGCGCTGCCCCTGGCAACCCAGGAATTGCCCGTCATGCTAGGGGCGTTGTCGAGATTGGAGTGCAGCCACGCCTACCCTCGGCGAACATGGCAGCCGGATGACTGAATCTTCCCCGGCGATCAGCCCCAGCGCTGAACCCTGGCCTCACCCGCGCCAGCGCGCCTGGGTGGAGGTGAGCGAGGCGGCGATTCAGGCCAATGCCCGCAGCCTGCGGCGCTCGCTGGCCCCGGGTTGCGCCCTGATGGCGGTGGTGAAGGCGGATGGTTATGGCCACGGGGCGGTGCCCGTGGCCCGGGCCGCGGCCGCCGGCGGCGCCGGCAGTTTTGGTGTGGCCACCCTGCAGGAGGGGGTGGAGCTGCGTCAGGCCGGTCTGCGCCAGCCCGTGCTGGTGCTCGGCAACCTCACCCAGCCGGAGGAACTGCGCGCCTGTCTGCACTGGCAGTTGATGCCCACCCTCAGCGGCATGCGCGAGGCCCTGCTCTGCCAGAACCTGGCGGCGGGCAGCGGCCGGCCCATGGCCGTGCAGCTCAAGCTCGACACGGGCATGGCGCGCCTGGGGGCTCCCTGGCAGGACGGACGCCGGATTGTGGAGGCGATTGCCGGCCTGGAGGCGGTGCAGCTGGCGGGGGTCTATTCCCATCTGGCCGATGCCGATGCGCCCGGTTCCGGCCTCGATGCCCTCACCAGCCAGCAGCAGCAGCGTTTTGAGCAGGTGTTGATCGGGGTGCAGCAGGCGGGTCTGGCGGCAGGCTGCCGCCATCTGGCCAATTCCGCCGGCACCCTGCGCACCGCCCAACTCCACTACGACATGGTGCGCGTGGGCCTGGCCCTCTATGGCCAGCGACCTGCGCCGCACCTCGGTGGTGCGCTCTCCCTGCAGCCGGCGATGCAGGTGCGGGCGCGCGTCAGCCTGATTCGGGAGGTGCCGGCCGGCGTTGGGGTGAGCTACGGCCATCGCTTCACTACGCAGCGTCCCAGCCGGCTGGCGGTTTTGGGCATCGGCTACGCAGATGGGGTGCCGCGATTGCTGTCCAATCGCCTGCAGGTGCTGCACCGGGGCCAACGCATTCCTCAGGTAGGGGCGATCACGATGGATCAGCTGGTGCTCGACGCCACGGATGCCCCCGACCTGGATCAAGGCAGCGTGGTGACCCTGCTGGGCAGCGATGGCGACCAGCGCATCGACCCCCTGGATTGGAGTGAACCCTGCGGCACGATCCCCTGGGAAATCCTCTGCGGCTTCAAGCACCGCTTGCCGCGTCTGCCCGCCACAGGGCCGGGCGGCTGATAAGCT
>JBEDHJ010000084.1:0-5534 GCA_041174205.1 Cyanobacteriota bacterium
CCATGGGCTTGGTGCCCCATATCGAAACGGTGCACGACCGGCTCACGGTGGAGATCCGCCGCGGCTGCACCCGCGGCTGCCGCTTCTGCCAGCCCGGCATGCTCACCCGGCCGGCCCGCGATGTGGAACCCGAAGCGGTGATCGAGGCGATCGAAACCGGCATGGAGCGCACCGGCTATTCCGATTTCTCGCTGCTCTCGCTGAGCTGCTCCGACTACCTCGCCCTACCGGCCGTGGGGGTGGAGCTGCGTAACCGCCTCGCCGATAAAAACGTGAGCCTCACCCTGCCCAGCCAGCGGGTGGATCGTTTCGACGAGAACATCGCCCACATCCTTGGGGGCACCCGCAAGGCGGGCCTCACGTTTGCACCGGAAGCCGGCACCCAGCGCCTGCGCGACATCGTGAACAAGGGCCTCACCGACGAGGAGCTGCTGCGCGGGATCCGCACCGCCATGGAGAGCGGCTACCGCAAGATCAAGCTCTATTTCATGATCGGCCTGCCGGGGGAAACCGATGCCGATGTGATCGGCATCGCCGACACCTGCCGCTCTCTCCAGCAGCAGTGCCGTGATCTGGGGCGCCTGGAGCTGAACCTCACCATCAGCAATTTCACCCCCAAGCCCCACACGCCCTTCCAGTGGCACAGCGTGAGCACCGCGGAATTCCAGCGCCGCCAGCAGCTGCTGCGCGATGAGCTGCGGCGGATGCGTGGCATCAAAACCAACTACACCGATATCCGCCTCTCGGCGATGGAGGACTTCGTCGGCCGCGGCGATCGCCGCTTGGCGCCGGTGATCGAAGCCGCCTGGCGCGCCGGCGCCGGCCTCGATGCCTGGTTTGAGGCGGCGGATCACACCTATGAGGCCTGGACCTCCGCCATTGAGGCCGCTGGCCTCGGGGGGCGCTACCGCGATCTCGAGATGGGCGAGTGGAGTGCCGCCGAAGGGATGGATCCAGATGATCTGGCCGCCTTCTGCAGCCAACCTCTGCCCTGGGATCACATCGATTCCGGTGTGGAGAAAACCTGGCTGGCGGAAGATCTTCGCCAGGCCTTAGCCGCGGCAGTGGTGCCGGATTGCTCCTTTGAGGGCTGCAGCAGCTGCGGGGTGTGCGGCCCGGAGTTGGGGCACAACGTGGTGGTGCCGCCGCCGCCGATTCCGGAGCAGCGGCCCCAGCGGGCGCCGGCCAGTGAGCGGGTGGCTCGGCTGCGCTTTCGCTTCAGCAAAACCGGCTCCCTGGCCCTGCTCAGCCATCTCGATCTGGTGCGGCTGATGGAGCGGGCCCTGCGCCGTAGCGGCCTGCCGGTGAGTTTCACCGGTGGCTTCCATCCGCTGCCCCGGGTGCAGTTCGCCTTGGCCTTGCCGCTGGGGGCGGAGGCCGATGGCGAATGGATGGACATTGAATTCACAGCGCCGTTGCCGGCGCAGCAGGCCTTGGCGCAGCTGCAGCCGCAGCTTCCTGCTGGCTTCCACCTGCTGCAGGCGGATGAGGTGGCCGTCTCGGGTCCAAGCCTGTCGCAGGAACTGGCCGGTGCCCGCTGGCAGCTCACCCTGCTGCCTGCGGAAGGCAGTGTCATGGCCCGGTCGTTGTGGCAGGCCGCGGCGCAGCGGCTGCTCGATGCCCCGAGCTGGATCTGGCACGACACCGATAAGAAGGGGCGACCCCGCCAACGGGATTGCCGCCCCTATCTCCAAAGCCTCGAGCTGATGGAGTCGACGCAGCAGACAGCGGCCATGACCCTGCGTTATGCCGCCCTTGTGGATCCCGCTGGCCGCAGCCTTCGCCCCGAGCAGCTCCAGCATTGGTTTGGCGAACAGTTGGGACAGCCGTTGGAGATGGTGAGCCTGCGGCGTGAATCGTTGCAGCTTCAACAGAGCTGAAAGCCGCCAAAACGCCCGTGCTAGCGTCGTCTTAACGGCAGAACCTCAGGCAGCTCAGCGACTCAGCTCAGCTCTCTTGAGTGTCACCGCAGCAGTTTTCTCGAACCTCTCTTCCTGAAAGCTGCCCGCTGCGGCGCCGTTCAGATGGGTTCCGATCAGATCAGGTTCCCGCCTCCAGGGCCAAGCCCTCGTCCATTCGCCTCCGTGGCACCCGCTCTTCTCTAGGCCGGTCTCCGACCCGCCCTCAGAACCGGCGACTACACCTGAAGTTTTTAAGCACCGCATCTCGGCTCCCGTGTCTGCATCGGCGATGTCAGGCCTTTCGGTTCAGCCTTGCGGTTGGCGCTGAGCGCCGCTCACTCCTGTACACGGCCTGCCCCCCGCAGGTCATCTCCTGACCTTCCATGCCTCAGCAGATCGTCATCGCCGAGCAGCTGCGGATCGCCGCAGTGCTCACCGATGACCGCGTCGATGAGCTGGTGGTGGCCCAGGGCCGCTACCAGATCGGCGACGTTTATCTCGGCACCGTTGAAAACGTCCTGCCGGGGATCGATGCCGCTTTTGTGAATATCGGCGAGGGGGAGAAAAACGGGTTTATTCACGTCACCGATCTCGGCCCGCTGCGCCTCAAAAAAGGCACCGTGGGCATCACCGAACTGCTGGAGCCGCGCCAGAAAGTTCTGGTGCAGGTGATGAAGGAGCCCACCGGCACGAAGGGACCTCGCCTTACCGGCAACCTCACCCTGCCTGGTCGTTTCCTGATCCTGCAGCCCCACGGCCAGGGGGTGAACATCTCCCGGCGCATCAATGCCGAGAGCGAGCGCAATCGCTTGCGGGCCCTCGGTGTGTTGATCAAGCCCCCCGGTGCCGGCCTGCTGATCCGCACCGAAGCAGAAGGGGTGAGCGAGGAGCAGCTGATCGACGACCTGGAGTCGCTGCTGCGGCAGTGGGAGGCCATCCAGGCCGCCGCTGAGACGGCCACCCCGCCGGTGCTGCTGAACCGCGACGAAGATTTCATTCATCGCATCCTCCGCGACCACTACAGCCCCGAGGTGGCGCGCATCGTGCTCGATGGAGCCGATGGGGTGGCCCGCGTGAAGGCCTTCCTGGGCGCTGATCAGACCCAGGTGCAGGTCGAGCAGCACACCGAATCCAGCGAAATCCTTGAGCACTTCAAGGTGAATGCGGCGATCCGCGATGCCCTCAAGCCCCGGGTGGATTTACCTTCCGGCGGCTACGTGATCATCGAGCCCACCGAGGCCCTCACGGTGATCGACGTGAACTCGGGCTCCTTCACCCGCTCGGCCAATGCCCGAGAAACGGTGCTCTGGACCAACTACGAGGCCGCCACCGAGATCGCCCGCCAGCTGAAGCTGCGCAACATCGGTGGCGTGGTGATCATCGACTTCATCGACATGGAGTCGCGCCGTGATCAGCTGCAGCTGCTCGAGCATTTCACCGCTGCCATCCGCCCCGACTCAGCACGCCCGCAGATCGCCCAGATCAGCGAACTGGGCCTGGTGGAACTCACCCGCAAGCGCCAGGGGCAGAACATCTACGAATTGTTCGGTCGCGCCTGCCCCAGCTGCGGTGGCCTTGGCCACGTGGCTGTGCTGCCTGGTAAGGACAGCTTGCAGCCCCTGGCCGCCGCTCCTGGCCTGGTGCGTTCGGCCGCATCCGCCCGCGCTGAAGTGCTGAGCCCTGCCGGTTCGGAGAGTGGAGGACGTCGCCGCCGTGGTGGCCGCGGCGGCCGCGGCGGGTTTGAGTCCGCTGAGCTGCCCAGCTTTGAGGACACCACCAGCCCTGGCCTATCCCACGAGGCCGCCACGGCCAGCGCGGAGCCCAGCAGCCGGCGGCCTGAGCCCGAGTTGGTGGCGGTGCCCATGGACCCGGAGCAGGAGCTGGTGTACGGCTGGCTTGGCCTCAACCCCGCTCTGCTGCTCGATCCGGTGCCCAGCGCCGACAACCTTGTGGTGCGGGTGGTGCGCCCTGGCGAGGATGCGGACGTGGTGCTCGAGGAAGCCCGCCAGCAGCTTGCCGCCGCTGGTCCCCGCCGCCGCCGCCGCGGTCGGGGCGGGAGCGCTCCCGGAGTGTCCAGCAATGGTCATGGCGGCAGCGTTGCCGCCGCCCCAGCGGAAGATGCCCCTGCGCTGCCCGTCACGGTGGAGATCACCCCGCTGCCGGTGGAGACATTCCCCACAGTGCCGGTGCTGCCTGAGAGCGGTCTAGATCTGGTGGTCCCCGCGGTTGACTCCGAGCCGGCTGCTGGTCGGCGCCGCGTCCGCAGCCGAGCCGCCGTTGTCGTGGAGGAGGCGCCCGCCCCGGTGGCGGTGGCCGTTGCTCAGCAAGCCGAGCCTGAGCCGGATGACAGTGCTGAGCCCCGCCGCCGCAGGCGCCGCTCCTCAGCGGCTGAGTGAACCCCTCCGGCCCGCTGCCCACAGCGGGTGTCGACGAAGTTGGCCGCGGCTGCTGGTTCGGTCCGGTGTTTGCAGCGGCCGTGATCCTCAATGAGGCCGGCCGCCCAACCCTCGCGGCTGCAGGCCTCACCGACAGCAAAGCCCTCAGCCCGCGCCGCCGCGCCAAGCTGGTGCCCTTGATCGAGCAGCACGCTGCCTGCTGGGCCCTGGGTCAGGCCTCAGCCCGTGAGATTGATCAGTTCGGCATTCGCACCGCTACCGAACGCGCCATGCTCCGTGCTCTGCAACGGCTGCAGCAGCCAGCTCCCGCCTTAGTTTTGGTGGATGGCGTGCTGCCGCTGCGGCTTTGGGATGGCCCGCAGCGCACGGTGGTGCGTGGTGATAGCCAGTGCCTGGAGATTGCGGCTGCCAGCGTGATCGCCAAGCAGGCCCGTGATGCGCTGATCGTGCGGATGGCGGAGCGCTACCCGGGCTATGGCCTTGAGCGCCATGCCGGTTACGGCACAGCCGTGCATCGTCAGGCCCTGCTGGAGCTGGGCCCGAGCCCGCTGCATCGCCGCAGTTTTCTGGGCAAGGTGTTGCCGGCTTAGCGGGCGGCTGGCGCTAAGCACCAGGCCTCGAAGTCGTTGAGCAGTTGATGCTGCACCCGCGTTTTGATGCCCAGCAGGATTCCGGCCAGCAGCGAACGGCCCGTGGCTTCCAGCACCTTCACGGGGATCAGCTTCAGCAGGCTGGGCTGGCTCACGCTCACCGCCAGGGCCGCCTCGCCGTTGAGTCCCTCAGGGCTCGCCTCCAGCCACGACTGGAGGGTGAGCTGGAAGTCGTCGACGATGCCAAGGCCTTCGAGCTCACAATCCACCGCCTCCAGCTCGATGCGGTTGGGGCTGCGGCGGGCCACGATCTCCACCACCGGCTGGATCTGCAGCTGGAACACCTGCAGACGGGTGACCGTGTAGCGGTAGCGGCCGTTGCCCAGGGTTTCCAGCTGGCTCGGGTCGAGCAGGGCACCGATCACCCGCTCCTCATCGTTGAGGTAGGCGGGGAGTTGGTCGGCCTGCCTGGGCACCGACAGCTGCAGAGCTTGGCTGGCGCTGAAGGTCAGGGTCATGGCCTTCGGCCGGCGCGTCATGATCCTATCCAGCACGGCCTGCTCAGCCCGTATGCGCATTGCATTTCTTGGTCCGGTTGGCACCTACGGGGAGCAGGCGGCGATTCGTCTCTGTGAGCTCGAGCAGAT
>JBEDHJ010000085.1:0-11269 GCA_041174205.1 Cyanobacteriota bacterium
AGCAGCTGACCGAGGGTTTCCGCCAGTTGAAGGTGGGGCTTGAGCTGCTCCATCACCTCGGCATTGAGGCCAGGGATGTTCACGGCGCTGCGGGCGGGCAGACCCAGCAGCACGTCGCGGATCTGCTCGGCCACATCGATGGCCACGTTTTCCTGGGCCTCTTCCGTGGAGGCGCCGAGGTGCGGGGTGAGGATCAACCGCTCGCTCACGCTGCGCAGCGCTGAATCCGCCTCGAGGGGCTCCTTGGCATACACATCAAGGGCGGCGCCGGCGATCACGCCTTTCTCCACCGCTTCGGCGATGGCCGCCTCATCGATGATGCCGCCGCGGGCACAGTTCACGATGCGCGCCGTGGGCTTCATCGTGCGCAGCAGCTCCGCATTCACCAGGTTTTCGGTGTCGGGCGTGCGGGGCAGGTGCAGGCTCACGTAATCGGCCTGGGCGAAGAGATCCGCCAGCGGCAGCAGCTTCACCTGCATCTGCTGGGCGCGCTCGGGCGACACAAACGGGTCGTAGGCCAGCAGCTCCATGCCCATGGCCTTAGCCACGCGGGCCACATGGGAACCGATCTTGCCGAGGCCCACCACACCGAGCTTTTTCTTGTAGAGCTCGTTGCCCACATATTTCTTGCGATCCCAGCCGCCGGCCATGGTGCTCACATGGGCGTGAGGCACATGGCGCGAGAGCGACAGCATCAGCGCCAGCGCATGCTCGGCGGCAGCGATGGTGTTGCCCTCCGGTGAATTCACCACGATCACGCCGCGCTTGGTGGCGGCGGGCACATCCACGTTGTCGACGCCCACACCGGCGCGGCCGATGATCCGCAGCTTTCCGGCTGCCTCGATGATGTCGGCCGTCACCTTGGTGCCGGAGCGAATCATCAGGGCGTCGTACTCGCCGATGATCTCCTTGAGCTGCTCGGGCGGCAAACCCGTGCGCACATCCACTTGAGCCACCTGCGACAGGATGTCGATCCCTGTCTGATCAATGGGATCGGAAACCAGAACCTTCGTCATGACCCGGCGGGGTGGGGCGGCCGGAGGTGCAGTGTAGAGAGGTGGGTCTCATGCCCTCCAGCCACCGCTCTCGCAAGGGAGAATCAGGCCTTCTGAGGGACGGGGTTCGTGGGTAGCAGCGTGGTGGTGGTGGTCGCGGAGCGCAAACGCCTCAGGCAGCTCAGGGATGAACTGAGCCGGCTCCAGCCGGCACCCGAGCGCCTCACCGCCATCGGCCAAGGAGAAACCGACATTGCTGAGATCGCGGAACTGAATCCCGCCCTTGCCCGCCGCCTGCGCCAGAAGCGCATGGCCACCTGGCTAATCCCCTTCGGATTCTTCGCCGGCCTCACCTTCACCTTCATCACCGATCTCGACACCTTTGCCTTCGCCGGGTCGATTGGCTCCCATGTGCTCGGAGGCCTGCTGGGGCTCGGATCGGGCTGGATGGGCAGCTTTGCCGCGGCCGCCAGCGTGACCTCCGATGTGGACGACCGAGTGCGGGCCCTACGCAATCGCCTCGAGGAGGGGAACTGGCTGTTGTTGGTCACCATGCCCAGCGGCATTGAGGTGCCCTGGACGCGCCTGCAGGAGGCCAAACCCAAAGCCGTGGTGCGACTGAACGAGAGCTGAGGGGCGCCGATGTTGCCGCGAGAGGAGCTCATCAAGGGCAGCCGACATGCCGAAGCGCTGAGCACGCTGATCGATCACGCCGAGCAGGCGCTGCGCACCTGGGAACCGGTCTGGAGCGACTTCGTGGCGCCTGAGCTCAGGGAAGAGGCCGAGCAACGCCTGGGCACGCTCACGGAACTTCAGCTAAACGCTGATGGGGGCTGGCCCCAAGCGGAACGCACCCGGCTGCTGTTCAGGCGCGCAGAGCTGAGCGATACCGCCGAATCGCCGCCCACAGCCGCCTTGATCGGGCTGATGGTGATCGGCAACTTCCTGTTTGACCCGGCCGATCCCAGCGATGTGCGCCAGGGTCTCCAGGCAGCCGGCCTAGACCCCGCTGCCATCGGCGACATTTGGATGCGCGGCGATCGCGGCGCCCAGGCTGTGATCAGCGCAGAGGGGGCTGAGCGCTGGCAGAACAGCCCGGCCCAGGTGCGCACGGTTCCTGTGCAGCTGGAGCTGCTGCCGCTGGAACAGCTGCAATGGCCGGCCAGTCGCAGTCCGCGTCAGCTCAGCAGCGTTGAGGCATCGCTGCGACTCGATGCGGTGGCCTCCGCTGGATTGGGGGTATCCCGCAGCCGTATGGCCGATTTGATCCGGAGCGGTGCAGTGCGGGTGAATTGGCAGACCGTGACCTCGCCGAGCCGGGAATTGAGCCGCGGCGATCGGGTGCGACTGGACGGACGCGGCGAGCTGGAAATCCTGGAGATTCAGCCCACCAAGCGAGAGCGTTGGCGCTTGGTGATGGAACGACGCTGAACCGAACAGCTGGCCGGAAGCGCTGAGAGTGCCTGCTGCTAGGTTCCTTGGGCCGAAAGGCTCTGAGGGCGATTAGCTCAGAGGTAGAGCACTACCTTGACACGGTAGGAGTCACTGGTTCGATTCCAGTATCGCCCACTTGTTTTCATGCCTTCCCAGGCCATGACGCTGCAGGTAGTGCTGGGCCTGGGACGATCCGGCTGCGGCGCCGCCCGCCTGCTGCGTCAACGCGGCTTCGAGGTCTTGGTGCTGGAGAGCGGGGACAGCCCTGCCCTTCAAGAGAAGGCGGCAACACTGCGGGCCGAGGGGATCGCCGTGCAACTGGCCACCCCCCTCGAGCCGCAAAGCTTTGACAACCTGCCTGGCCTAGCCGAGCGGGTGATCGTGAGCCCAGGCATCCGCTGGGACCACCCCACCCTGGAGGCCCTACGCCAACAGGGGATTCACACGGACGGTGAGATCACCACGGCCTGGGAGGCCACCCAAGCTGTGCCCTGGATCGGCATCACCGGCACCAATGGCAAAACCACGGTGACCCACCTGGTGGGCCACCTGCTGGCCCAGGCCGGCTTAGACGCACCCATCTGCGGCAACGTCGGCTTCTCAGCCGCCGAACTGGCTCTCGAGCGCCGCGGCGGCGCCGATCCCAGTTGGCTGGTGGTGGAACTGAGCAGCTATCAGATCGAATCAGCGCCGCGGCTGGCGCCCCGGATCGGGGTCTGGACCACCCTCACCCCCGACCATCTGGAACGTCACGGCACGCTGGATCACTACCGGGCGATCAAGCGCAGCCTGCTGGAGCGTTCCGAGGTGCGCATCCTCAATGCCGACGACCCCGACCTGCGCAGCCGTGCCGCCAGCTGGGACCAGGCGCGCTGGGTGAGCGCTGGCAGCCGCGACCAGGCCCTAGCCGCCGGAATTGATCCCCATCTCTGGATCGAGGCTGATCAGGTGTGCAGCGCCGATGGGGTGTTGCTGGATGCCACAGCGCTCGCCATGCCTGGCGACCACAACCGCCAGAACATGCTGATGGCGGTAGCCGTGGGGCTGGAGGTGGGGCTCAGCGCCAGCCAGATGGAGGCGGCCCTGCGCCAGTTCCCTGGCGTGCCCCATCGCCTAGAGCGCATCCGCGACCTGGATGGGGTGCAGTGGTTCAACGACAGCAAGGCCACCAACTACGACGCCGCCGAGGTGGCTCTGCGGGCCCTACGGGGTCCGTTGGTGGTGCTGGCGGGCGGGGAATCGAAGCAGGGCGATGCCAACGGCTGGATCGCCGGCCTGGAACGGGAGGCGACAGCGGTGGTGCTGTTCGGCGCCGCGCAACAACAGTTCGAGCAACTGCTGGAGGCAGGGACCTACAGCGGCATGGTTCGCAGGGTCGACGGACTGGCCGAGGCGGTGCCCCTGGCTCAGGAGCTGGCGCGCACGCACGGCTGCCGTGCGGTGCTGCTTTCACCGGCCTGCGCCAGCTTCGATCAATACCGCGATTTCGAAGCCCGCGGCGACCATTTCCGTGAGCTGGTGCTCAGCCTCTGAGCCACCGCTAGCCTCGCCTGAACCGCGCAGCAGCGATGGCCTTCTGGCTGATGAAAAGCGAACCCGATGTGTACGGGATCGAGCATCTTCAGCACGATGGCACCACCCTCTGGGATGGCATCCGCAATTACCAGGCCCGCAATTTCATGCGTTCCATGGCCATTGGCGATCGGGCCTTTTTTTATCACTCCAATGCCAAACCACCCGGCATCGTGGGGCTGATGGAGGTGGTGGAAACGGGCATCACCGACCCCAGTCAATTCGACCCCAGCAACAAATATTTCGACCCCAAATCCTCTGCTGAGAAGCCCCGTTGGGATTGCGTGCGGCTGCGCTACGTCGGCACCTTCGAGGAGCTACTGAGCCTCGATGCACTGCGGGAGCAGTTCAGTGTGGAGGAGCTGCCGGTGGTGCGGCAGGGCAATCGCCTCTCGATCCTGCCGGTGCCGGATGCCAGCGCCCAGCGGCTGCTTGAGCTGCTGGGCCCTCTGTGAGCACGATTCGGCTCGACAGCTGGCAAGCCTGGCGGCAGAGCTGGGTCAGCCTCAGCCAGCACCCCTGGCCTCTCTTGGGGTTCAGCGGGGCGGTGCTGGCGCTGCATCTGCTGGGCTGGGCCCTGTTCGCGGTGGCGGAGGGGCAAGAAAGTGCCGTGCTCTCCGCCTTGCTGCATCTGCTGGGGCTGGGGCTTTACAGCGCCAGCCTGCTGTGGATGGTGGAGGGGCTCAGCCGCGGTGGGCTGGCCATCGCCCGGCAGCAGCCCCTTCGTTGGCAAGCCCTTTGGCGTTGGCGGGGGCGCCGCAGCTGGCGGTTGCTGCGCAGTCTCGCCGCTGTAGCTGCCGCCACGGCCGTGGCGGCGCTGATGAGCTTTGCCCTCTGGTCGCTGTTGCTTCTGCTGCTGCCATCCCTGAGCCTGGCGGCAGCCTTGCTGGGGGTGATCGGCACGGGAGCCGTGCTGCTGAGCCAGCTGTTTGGTCCCCTGCTGGTGATCGACGGGCGGATGAACCCATCGGCCAGCTTCCGCACCGGCGCCGTGCTGCTCGAACATCACTGGCCGGGCCTGCTGCTGCTGGTGACGCTGCTGCTGGCCACGCTGCTGGGCCCCCTCGTGATCGGGCTCCTAGCGGAAGCGCTGATGCAGGGGCTTGGGGTCGCCGCGACGGCTCTGGCCTGTGTGGTGAGTCTGCCGCTGGTGGCCACTGCCGTGGCCCATGCCTATCTCCAGCTGGAGCCCGAACTGGCCCTGAAGCCAGGATTCAGACGAGGGGCTCGCTGAAGCGACTCTGCTGAGGGAAGAGGTTGGCCAGGTAGCAGCGGGTGATCTCGCGGGTCTGAACCCCGTTCTGCACGAGAAAACCAGCCAGAGCTGCCTGGAACAGACGGTATTGATCCCAGTTGGGATGGGCCTCAATGAAACCTTGCATCGACTGCAGCAGGGGCTCGGGCACCTCCGCCCGCATGCTCACCGTGCCAGCGCTCTCCATCCGGTTCTCCCGTGCGTCGAGCACCAGTTCTCCACACCTCAGGGCGGCGGTCAACCGGGCCTTCAAGGGTGCCTTCGCAGCAGCTCTCATCGCGAGATCGGCTGGCATCACTGCCATCAACAGGCTTCCTTCCAACTGACCATCCAGCAGCTGCAGCCCGCTGCAGCTGCTGTCAACGGGAAAGGTCCATCCCATGCCGTTCTCCCCAACTGCAGGCAGCCAGCGGCGCTCGTGCCGGCAGACCTGTGGAAAACCCGTGCAAAACCCCGGGAAGATTCCGAGAACGTCTTGGAGAACGGCAGCGATCAGCAGTGCTGATCACTGCTGCAATCTCGTGGCCAATCTCAGCTCAAGGGCTCAGGCATGCTTCATCCATGACCATTGCTCTTCTGGGCACAGGCCTGCTCGGCAGCGCCATCGCCACGCGACTGCTCCAATCAGGCCAATCCCTGGTGGTGTGGAACCGCCGCCCTGAACGCTGCGCGCCACTGCTGGAGCTTGGTGCCCGCCAGGCGGCCAGCCCTGGTGAGGCCGCCGCCAGTGCGGACTGGTTGATCACCGTGCTCAGCGACGGCCCCATCACCGCCTCGGTGCTGCTGGATCAGGTAGGCCGTGGACTCGCTGGCAAGCGCGTGCTGCAGATCGGCACCATCGGCCCGGATCAGAGCCGTGCTCTAGCCGAGGGCGTCGCTGCGCACGCTGGCCAGTATTTGGAAGCACCGGTGCTGGGAAGCCGGCCGGAGGCCTTGGCGGGGCAGCTGCAGCTGATGACCGGTGGGCCAAGGCCCCTGATGGAAGAGGCCAGGCCGCTGCTATCGCTGCTCAGCGAGGCGCCGATGCATCTTGGTGAGGTGGGGGCAGCCATGGGCGCCAAGCTGGCGCTGAATCAATTGATCGCCAGCCTCACCCATGCCTTCAGCCTCTCGCTGCATTTGGTGCAGCGCAGCGGCGTGGAGGTGGAGGCCTTTATGGAGCTGCTGCGGAGCAGCGCCCTCTACGCCCCCACCTTCGACAAGAAACTGCAACGGGAATTGAGCGGGGACTACGCCAACCCCAATTTCCCCACAGCCCACCTGCGCAAGGACCTGCAGCTCTTCATCAACGCAGCCCAAGACTCAGGCCTCAACAGCGAAGGGCTGATCGGGCTGGCCCAGCTGCTAGAGCGCTCCGAGGCGGCAGGCCTCGATGAGCTCGACTACTGCGCCCTGCATGCGCTCACGGCTGGCCAAACAGCTGCTGCAGCGCCTGCGTAAAGGGCAGGGCCGCACGGGGGCCCCAGCACCCTTCCATGGCCCGCTGCCCCGGCTCGGGGCTGAGCATCACGCGCAACGACCAGGTGTGGCGATCACCCTCGATGGACAGCCACCAGGCATCACGCTCGAACTCCAGCTCAATCGCCTCTTCCGCCATCAGCTGATCCACCAGGGCGCTGTGCTGAGCCACCAGATCCGCCACGGCATCCCTCAGGGCTTCGGCCTCAGCGCGGGTCAGTTCTGTGGCCCAGCTATCGCCAGCCACCAACACAGAAAAGGGTTGGCGGTCACCATCCCAGGCCAGCCGCCAACCCTCTCCCTCGCGTTGAATCACCGCTCAAGCGCTGCTCAGCCGGGCAGCAGGTCGGGCTGATCCTGCTCATCACTGAGCTCGATGATGGCCCGCTGCACGGGCTTCACCATCGAATCTTCCAGCAGGCCATCGAAATCATCGAAACGGCGTTGCTTGGCGCGGAAGGCGATCCGCACGGTCGTGAGGTAGCGGTTGCTGGAATGCCGCACCAGGCTCTCGGCGCGCTGTGCGAGCTCCTTGGGGCTGACGTTGACGCCGAGATACATGCACTAATCGCCAATCGACTCATCGTAGGTCAGCAACTGACTGGAGAAGGGCACGCTCACGGGGAAGACCAGCGGCTCCTCTCCGTCCACCAACAAACGGATCTCACGCACCAGGCCCAAGGCCTCCAAGGGCGGCCGCAGCAGATCGATCACGCCACACACCACAGCCCGATGGGCCTGATCACGGCACTCGATCCGCAGGCCGGACCACCCCCGCGACACCCGACACGCCCAGAGCGGATCCAGGCCACGCAGCAGCTCGGGATCCTCTCGGTAGAAGGAGTACACGGCCAACAGCGTTCGCTCCATCACACCAGAGACCCACTGGTCTCACCATGAAGCGCGGAAGTGCGTCACGCTCATCCACGGCGTTTTCCCTTCAGCTTTCGCCCATGGCCGGCACCCTCGCCATCGACCTGGGCAGCACCACCACCGTGGTGGCCTATCAAGGCAACGACGGCTCCAAGGCCCAACTGCTGGCGATCGCCCCCTTCAGCAGCTCCGATCCCCAGGTGATCCCAAGCCTGATCTGGCTAGGGGACACGAGCAATCCACGCCCCCTGATCGGCCGGCAGGTGATCGAGGCGGGCCTGCTGGAGCAGGGAGGCCCGCAATTGCACCGCGATTTCAAGCGCTGGATCGGCGCAGCAGCCAGCGCGCTACCCACGGAACTAGTCGCCCGGTTGCTCACACCGGAGCAAAGCGGCCAGCTGTTGTTGCAGCAGATCTGGGAGCGGCTACCCGGTGAGCTCAGCCCTGAGCGTCTGGTGCTCACCGCCCCGATCGACAGCTACCGCGGCTACCGCCAGTGGCTGCTCGAGGCCACCTCCAGCCTCGAGGTGGCCGAAATCGCCCTTGTTGACGAGCCCACCGCCGCTGCCATCGGTGCTGGCCTGCCGGCCGGCAGCCGCGTGCTGGTGATCGATCTGGGCGGCGGCACCACCGATCTCTCCCTGGTGGCCCTGGAGGGTGGCGAAGGGCGCGCGGCTCCCATCGCCCAGCTGCTGCGTTTTGGCGGCCGCAGTCTTGAGGGCAGCCGCCAGAGCCTGCGCACAGCCACCGTGCTCGGCAAGGCCGGCCTGGCGGTGGGCGGACGCGACCTGGATCGCTGGATCGCCGCCGAACTGCTGGAGCGCCATGGCCTGCAGGGAGACCACAGCGCTCACGACCCGGGCTTGCTGCAGTGCTGCGAGCGCCTCAAATGTGAACTGAGCGCCACAACCGATGCCATGGCGCTATGGAGCCCTGCACCGGATCAGCGCCCGCTGGAACTGCGTTTCACACGCAGCAATCTGGAAACGCTGCTGCGGCAGCAGGGGCTCATCGCACTGCTTGAGGAGCTCTTGGAACAGGTGCTCGCCTCAGCCCGGGCCGCCGGCATCCGCGAGAGTGACATCGATGCCGTGCTGCCCGTGGGGGGCTGCAGCCGCATCCCGCTGATCCGGCAATGGCTGGCGGAACGGCTACCGCAGGTGCCGCTGCGGGATGAACGACCAGTGGAGGCCGTGGCCCTTGGCGCCCTGCGGCTGACGCCGGGCGTTGCGGTCAAGGATGTGCTGGAGCGGGGCGTGAGCCTGCGCTGCTGGGATCAGCGCAGCGGCGAGCACCGCTGGCACCCCCTGTTCCTGCCGGGGCAGACCTGGCCCAGTGAGCAGCCGCTGCAATTGGTGCTCGCCTGCAGCCAGAGCGGCCAGGCGCAGCTGGAGCTGGTGCTGGGGGAACCGGGCCAGGAGCAGCGCAGCGAGGTGGTGTTTCTGGATGGCTTGCCGGTGTTGCGCCGGCAAGCGGCGGGTAGCGCCCCGGTGCAGGCCTGGTCCCAACAACCTGCCCCCCTGCCACTACTTCCCCCTGGCGAGCCTGGCCAGGACCGGCTGGAGCTGCAGTTCGCCATCGATCCTCAGGGCCAGCTGAGCGCGACAGGCCGGGATCTGCTGACCAATCAGGCGTTGCAGCCTCGATGCCTGGGTCGGGTGCGCTGAAGTGACGGCTGGCGCTCTGCACCCGGCTGCGTGATCGGGGGGTCGTCGATCCATAGAACGGTCCCATTCAGCTCCCCTCCCCTTGGCCATCCGCCGGCACCGGCTCCCGCGCTACTGGCTGGTGCTCACGCTCGGACTGGTGGCGGCGGGAGTGGGCTCGGCCTACTGGTGGGAGAAACAGTTGCCCCGCCGCTTGGAGCAGGCAGCGGCGGCCGGGCGCCTCGATGACTGCCTGCGCTACGGCGAACAACTCGCAGCCCTGCGCTGGCTGGGGGGGAAAGCCCCGTTGGAGCAGGGACGCTGCCGTCGACTGAAGGCCGCTGAGCTCTGGCAACAGGGGGCCTGGGCCGAAGCCCTGAAGCTGCAGATGCAGCTTGTGAACTCAGGCACCAGCACCCCCGCAGACCAGCAACAGCTGCTCGACTGGCAGCAACAGCTGGAAATCCGCGCCCTTGAGCTCTACCGCCAAGGCAAGCTCGAGGCCGCCCTCGCCGCCCTCACGCCCCTCAATGCCGCCCACAACGCCGGCGGCACAGCCCTGGGGGATCAGCTCAAGGAGGACTGGAACCGGCAGCGCTTCCTCAAGGAACGCGCCGCCCAGCTGGTGCCCCAGAAGCGCTGGTGGGAAGCGCTCGACGCCCTGAACCGCCTCGAGCACCCTTGGTGGAAGCAGCACACCAAGGAGCTTCGTCGCCAGGTGGAACAGGGCATCGCGGGCCTGCGGGAAGCACATGAACGCGAGCACGACGCGCATGGCAGCCACCTCGAATCGAACGTGCCCGCTGAGCGTCTCAACGACCTGATCGGCAAGAAACTGGCCCAGGGCATGGATGACTGGCAGGCGTTCAGCTCCGCCTGCCGCGAGCTGGGGGGCCGTGTGGTGGAGGAGGGCCCTGAGACCGTCTGCAGGCGCTGATCTCGCGTGACAGGATGGGCCACCGAGCGCACAGGCATTCCCGATGCAGGCAGGAGATCAGGTCAGGGTCAGCCAGAGCGTGGTGGTGTTTCATCACCCCGAGCACCGCGGCCAGGCCTTTGATCTGCAAGGCCAGCAAGGCGAGGTGTTCCAGGTGCTCAACGACTACAAGGGCCGCACCATCAGCCCAACGATGCCGGTGATCGTGGCCTTCGGCCGATTCCGGGCTCATTTCCGGAGCGACGAGCTGGAAGCCGTCCGCTGAGCGCGATCAGGAATTCGTTCCGCTCTCTTTAATCAGAAACACCCCTTCCTCCTGGTCGATCGACTGCAGGCAGAGGGCGATCAACTCTTGACGGCTGGTGGGCACAACCCGACCGCAGAAATCAGGCTGAATCGGCAACTCGCGGTGGCCTCGATCGACCATCACCAGCAGCCGCACCCGGTGGGGCCGCCCCCAGGCCTGCAGGGCCTCAAGGGCGGCCCGCACCGTTCGACCGGTGAACACCACGTCATCCACCAGCAGCACATCGCGCCCGTCCAGGTCGGCGGGCAGCTGGGTGGGCAGCGTCAGGCGTGTGCCAACGCGGTCGAGGTCGTCGCGATGGAACGTGGGATCAAGACTGCCGCAATCGATGGGGTGACCGCAGAGCTGGGCCAGCCGCTCGGCGAGCACCTCCGCCAAGGCCACGCCGCGAGTGGGGATCCCGAGCAGCAGCACCTGGCGGCTGTCAGCCACACTCTCCAAAACCTGCGAGGCCAGGCGGGTCAGGGTTCGCCCCAACTCCTCAGCCGAGAGGATCTCCAAGCGATCGGCAGCCATGACGGAGCCCGGGGGCGCCGATGGTACCGAGATCAGCTGGTGTAGCCAAAAGCTGACGCAGCCGGGATCACAGTGGGATCAGCCCTGGGCGCGGGGTAGGTTGGACTGAGTCGGTGATGCGGAGAGGCAGGTTCTGCGGGTGACAGCTGTTCCCTCAACCGATCAAGGCTCAGCATCGGGCTCGTCAGCCGGCGCCAATCCAGGGCGCAAAACGGCACCGGTCGTGCTGTGCATCCTCGATGGCTGGGGCTACCGCCACGACGATGCTCACAACGC
>JBEDHJ010000086.1:0-10011 GCA_041174205.1 Cyanobacteriota bacterium
TTTGCCGGGTGTACGCATGCAGGATCTACGCCATATCAATATTCAGATTGTCTGAGCCAAATGCTTCTGTTTGTGCTGGCTGATCGTTCTCGCGATTGTGTGGGTGGAGAGCCTCATCAATGGTGCTTACCAGATTTCAAACTCTGGCAGTAGTTGGCCCAAGGCTTCGTTGGGCAGGCGATAGAAGGCCTGCAGATGCTGCTCCACGTCGCTGGGGATCTCTGTTTTGGGCTTGTTGGTATTCCGAGGGGGTGAATAGCTAGGAAGGGGGATTGGGGAGAGGTTGAGGAATTCCTGAACTTGCCGAAAGATCATCGCCGGGTTGGCGAAGAACGTTTCACTTTTTAAAATGAGCATTTGGGAGCGGTCGTAAAATCTCGGGAATTCCTGAATCTGTTCGGCGTAGAGTCCGCGTTGTTTGTAGGGATTGGGCTGCCTACTGTTTGAGCCCAGCTCCGAGGTGAGTGCGCTTTCGGGGCTTCGAGGGTCCGTCCCATTCCGTCTCGCGTGGTTGTAGTGGGAGATGGCCCGTTTGACCGGGTCACGCAGCATGATGATCAGCTTGGCGTTTGGCACCCACTGCTGCATCCGTGCTGCTGTGGTGGTTGCATGGAACAAATAGGAGGGGGTTGCTTCAATCGTGCATGTTGCCCCTTTTGCAACTCGCTCCCAAATCGGGAAATGGGTGCGATACCAGTCGATCCCTCGGCTGTAATGCTTGTCGAAAAAATGAATCTCCTTCACGGATGAGAAGGCGACGCGTTGATGCTCGCGCAGCCAGGCATTGAGGCTGGTTGTGCCACATTTCATCCCCCCAATGATCAAGGCATTGGGAAGGGGCCTCAGTGGGGCGGTCAGCCTGTAGTAGGGATAGAGGCGTTGCCTCAGTCGCTCGCGCTGGGTCAGGGTTCTGAGTCGCATCGCGCCTGGAGCCGGTTTGTGGCCCAGTTCTATCTCGCACTGCCGCTGCTTCAGAGCACCTGACCAACCATCACAGCCGCAATGGCGGAGAAAAGGGTGATGCCGAGGGCCGTGAAGGGGTTCTGGCCCTGGGCTACGGCGAAGCTGGTGATCACGCCGGCGCCGAGGCAAGCCACGGCCAGTTGGGTGGTGAGGGCTGGACGCTGCTCCACGGCGGCTGGTTCGGTTGGAAGCAGCTTGCTGGCGCCGCCGCTCCGGGGCCTTGCTTCTTTACCTGGCGTTGGCCTTCGTTACGCGGCGCAATGTCAGTTGGCCGCTCGGCTGGAGGCCGGTCGCGCCCGGCCACTGCTCGCCCACTGCTGCAGTGCTTCCAGTTGTTCGCGGGCGGTGCGCGAGAGCGGCACCAGTTGGGCGGCAGCGCTGATCAGATCGCTCTCGCCAAACTCGCGTTGTTCGCTGAAGGCCTGGTGCATCGCTTCAATCACCACCTGTTCCAGCTCGGCGCCGGAGAAGCCGCTGGTGCGGTCCACCACCACCTCCAGTGGCAGACGGTGATCAGGGCGGCGCCGGCGTAGTTGCAAATCGAGGATGGCTCGCCGCTCTGCGGCATCGGGCAGATCCAAAAGGAAGATCTCATCGAAGCGTCCCTTGCGTAGCAGCTCAGGCGGCAGCTTCTCCACCCCGTTGGCTGTGGCCACCACAAACACGGCGCTGCTCTTTTCGGCCATCCACGTGAGCAGGCTGGCCAGGACCCGCTGGCTGGTGCCGCCATCACTGCGGCCATCGCCGGCGGCGCCGAAGCCTTTGTCGATCTCATCGATCCAGAGCACGCACGGGGCCATGGCTTCAGCCCGCTGGATCATGTCGCGGGTGCGGGCCTCGGAAGCGCCCACCAGCCCAGCGAACAAGCGGCCTACATCAAGGCGTAGCAGTGGCATGCTCCAACTGTGGGCAATCGCTTTGGCTGTCAGTGATTTGCCGGTTCCCTGGGGCCCTACCAGCAAGACACCCCGCGGCAAGGGAAGTCCGTAGCGGCGGGCTTCATCGCTGAAGGCCATGTGGCGCTGCTCCAACCAGCGCTTGAGGGCATCGAGGCCGCCGATGTCCGCTGGCGTGGCTTCGGTGGGGCAGTACTCCAAGAGCTCACTGCGGGCGATGGCCTGCCGTTTTTCCTCCAACACTTCGTCGAGATCCGCCAGGCCCAGTTCGCCACGGCTGGCTAGGCCGCGGGCTGCCACCTGGCGGATCCGCTGTTCGCTCAGACCGCTGCAGCTGTGGCTGAGCTGCTCCAGCAGTTCTCGATCCAGGCTCTGACCGCAGGCTTGGGCGATGTTGCGCAGCAGCGTCTCGATTTCCTGCTGATCTGGGAGAGGGAGATCCAGCAGGGTGATGCACTCATCGAGATCGCGGGGCGGCTGCCAATCAGCCGCGGTGATCACCAGGGTGTGGGGCTGCTGCCTGAGGCTGTTGGCGAGGTTGCGCAACTTGCGGCAGATGCTGGCGTCCTCGCAATAACGGTGGAAGTCATGCAGCACCAGCAGGGCCGGCTGTTCGCCCGGCAGGGCGGCCAAGCTTTCCAGGGCGGACAGTGGATTGCGGGCGGCTTCGCCATCGCGGCCTGGCCAGCCGCTTAAGCCGCTGATGAAATCCCAGCGGGCCAGGGCCCTGTTGCCCAGGCGCCGTGACGCTGCGGCCAGCAGGCTGGCGATGCGCTCCTCCTCCTGGCTTCGGATCCAGAGAATGGGTGTTCGCGCCCGGATCAGCAGATCGAGGTGGTCGGCCCAGGCCTGGCTCATGGCTGCAGATTCTTCAGGGCTGCCCAGCGCGGGTCAATCGGTTCGTCGTCGTTTGCCGCACCTTGCAGGTTGGGTCCGGGGCACTCGCTGCCGCAGCGATTGACCAGGGGAAGCTGCAGGCTGAGCTGCTCAAACAGCCAGTGCTCAGGATCGAAGTCGGCGCTGGGGTCCAGGCTTTCGCAGAGGCTATCGGGATCCAACTCCAGCACTTCGCTGCCCCCTTCGAGCACCACCTCCGCATCAAGGCCCGCGCTGCGAGCCTGATCTCCCAACCACACCACTTCTTGATGGCGAAAGCTCAGGGGGTGGTTGAAATGCTGCAGACAGCGATCGCAACGCAGGGTCACGATCGTGCTGGCTTCGCCCGCGATCTCGAGGATGTTGCCGCGGTGGATGGCCGTGAGCTGTCCCCGCACTGGCGTGAGGCTCTCGAGCTCACAGAGCGCTTGATCCACGCTCCAGTGACGTCCATCCGCCAGGAGCCTCAGCTCCTGAAGGGGCACTGGTCGCAGCGGATCGCTGGCCGGTGGCTGTTGCCCTGCAGCCATCCCCCTACTTCTTACCTTTGGGCTCGAAGGGCATGCGCTCACTGCCGCTCACCGTGGCGGTGACGGTCTTGGCCTCGGCAGCCAGCTGCTGATCGAGGATCGCCTGCAGATTGTCCGGCAGGGCTTCGCGGGTGAGCAGGAAGGTTTGCGCCGCCTGGAAGATGTTCGCCACCACCATGTAGAGCAGGACGCCTGCAGGCAGGGGGAAGAACAGGAACATGCCAGTGATCATCACGGGCGTGATCTTGTTGGCTGTGGCCTGCTGCGGGTTGGCAGGCATGCCCATGCCCGAAAGGATCTGGCTCGCAAACAGGCTGGCGCCAAAGGCCGCCACCAGGATCGCGATATCCCAGTTGATGGCTCCATCGGTGTAGAAGCCCACCTGGCCCAGGGCCTTGATGAACAGGAAGCCGCTGCGGGCTGCCAGGCCGGGGATCTTGGCTTCCACGGTCACATCGCCGGGGGCGATGGCGTGGATGGTGCCGTTTTGATCCACGCTCACCAGGCCCTCACCCTTGCTGACGCTCCAGGTGGGGGTGAAGCTGGCGCCATCCTCAACACCACTGAGAACCGAAGCGAAGCTGGCGCCCTCTTTGGTGTGGAGGCTCACGGTTTCGGTGTCGCCCACACCGAGCTTGGTGCCCTTCTCAAGGCTGGCGATCACCGGCACGTGATTGGTGGCGGTGACAAAAATCGAATGGCTGGGGCTGTTGAACGGCTTGGGCTCAACGGCAGCGATCTGCTCGGCAGGCAACACCTTCAGGTTGAGGGTGTAGGGCACATCGGCGAACGGTGATCCCCGCAGGGTGGCGAACAGCGCGAACAGGATCGGCATCTGCACCAGCAGGGGCAGGCAGCCCGAGAGGGGGCTGCCGAATTCCTTCATCAGCGACCCCAGCTCCTCTTGCTGCTTCTGGGGGTTGTTGGCGTATTTGGCCTTGATCTCAGCCTGGCGCTTCTGCATCACCGGCTGGGCGATGCGCATGCGGCGGGCGCTGCGGATGGAGCCGGCACTGAGGGGGAACAGAGCCAGGCGGATCACCACCGTGAGGGCAATGATCGCCAAGCCGTAGCTCGGCACCAATCCGTAGAAGAAATCGAGGATCGGCAGCAGCAGGTTGTCGGAGATGTAGCCGATCACGGCGTGTGCAGGTCCGGGGGAAAGGGAAGTGGAGCCAGTGTGTCAGGCGGGTGGCTCAGGCCGCCGCGTTGTCACCGAAGCCGGTTTTGGGGCTGGCCTTGCCAGCCGGGCTGGCGGCCATGCGTTGCTGGATGTAGGCCTCAGCATCTTTGTAGTGGGGCACGGCGCGCATCTCGAGCTTCATGCCGTCGTTGAGCACCAGCACCATGTCGCCCCAGAAGCCGAGACCGCGGGCGACGGAGCGCACTTCGCGGATCTGGCTGTAGACCACCTGGCTGCGGTCGCGGCCCAGCCATCCACCGCTCACTTCCACGCGGCGGCTGGTGATGCGGAAGCGCAGCCACAGGGCCCGCACCAGGGCGCCTACAGCGAAGGGGATGCCGATCAGCGTGAGGCCGAACAGCAGGTTGGTGATCAGGTCGCCCTTGGCCGGCCCGCCTGCGTAGAAGACCTCTTCATTGATGCTGGCTCCGGGAGCCACCGGTGGCGTCTGGGGCGTGCCTGTCATGGCCGTAGTCCTGCCTTCGCAAGGAGTTGAGAACATTCTCCCAGCAGGGCCTGGTCATTGGCCTCGGCGCTGCCGGGTTTGAGGGAGATCAGCAGCCAGTGTCCGCTGCCTTGATCCGGCAGGGCCTCCACCGCCGCCGTGAGGTGGGCATGGAACAGGCGTCGCAGCTGGTTGCGTCGCACCGAACGCTTGCTGACCTTGCTGCTCACCACGACCGCCAGCCTGCAGCTGTTGGGGCTGTGGTCGCGGGGGTCGGGCTTGAGCAGGTCGGGTTGGGCGCTCAGGCAACGCAGCACCATCAAGTTGCCGTGATGGCGCTCGCCCTTTTGATAGAGGCGGTCAAACACAAACCGCCCCCGCAGCCTGTGTTCCCGGGATAGAACCATCGGAAACGAGCTGGCGGGGGCGGTTGTGTGAACAGATGATCCTGGGGATCAGACAGCCAGGCGGGCGCGGCCACGCTTGCGGCGGGAGCGGATCACACGGCGGCCGGTGTGGCTGCGCATACGAACACGGAAACCGGAGACGCGCTTGCGCTTGCGGCTGGTTCCTTCAAGGGTGCGCTTGGTCATGGCTCCGGCTCGGCTACGCCTTCAACGTCGATCGTCCAACTTACCAGCCCGGGTGGGCCTCAGTTGTTCGGTGGGTCGATCTGGATCAGCCAGCTACCCAGGTATCCGGAGACGGGCACATCTCCAGGGGCCTGGGCGAGAGCGTTGAACTGATACATCCCAATGTTGAAGGGATTGAACAGGTTGATGTACACGCCAATGGTCTTGCCGACAGGCACCGGTGTGTCGGGGAAGATTTCGATGGCGCTGCCGTCAGCTGCCACTTCAACAGTGGCTGGGATTGGTTGTTCGCAGCGCGTGCGAGCAAGCATGCCGCCCTCTTTCATGTAGCAGAGCTTCACGTATTTGGGTTCAATTTTGCTGTCAAAGCTTTTGGGAATCCCAACGGTGAGCTTGAGGATCGCTGTCTTGCGGTCCTTGGGTTTGAGGATTAAGTAATACTCAGAGCGCTTGAGGCGCTGCGTATCGGTGATGAAGTAGTAGAGCTTGCGGTAGTCCTTGCTGGAGTCCCAGCGGAATTCCATCAATCCAGGCGTTCCCTGGGCCTGGGCGGCGCGCGGTTGAAGAGCGGGCGCTAAGGCGGCAGCAACGCCGGCCAGGCTGAGGGCCGTGGCCAGGGCTGTGCCAGCGGCTGCCTTGCGGAATCCAGCCATAAAACGCTGCTTCAAAGAACCATTGACCACCATTCTTGGCAGCTGAGGGCTGGCACAGGGCGTGAGGGTGCCGGCCCGGGGGCTGGAAGCTGTGACCAGATGCGACTCCGCCCGCGGGTTCAGTCCGCCAGATCCGGCCGCAGCCGCGCTGCCTCACGCAGGTAGGCGTGGCGGACGGGCTGTTCGCTGTTCAGCCAGGCATGGGCCAGCAAGCGGATGCAGCGGGGCAGATCGCCTGCCACCGCCATTTGCTGGCAATCCAGCAGCGCCACCGCATCCCAGCCAGGGCGGCGCCGGGCGATGGCGGCGGGGAAGCAGGCATCAAGATCGGCGGTCACCTTCTCGGTGACCGACAGCAGGTCGCTTCCCTGCAGCTGATTGCGCTCCACCAGCGCATCCAGCAGTTCGGCCACCGCCTCCGCGATCGCTTCGCTGGTGTTGGCGTGAGCCGTGGTGGCGCCGCGCAGCGCCCGCAGTTGAGGCGTCGTCATGGCCGATGCAGCCACAGGGGTTGGCCGCTCCAGGCCAGTTCCAGATGCAGAGCATCGCTGAGGCGCCCCAGCAGGTTGCGGCCCGGGATCATCCCGGCCAGGCCTTTCTTCGGCTGCCCGAAGCTGATGGGTCGGGTCTTCTCCACATCCAGCTCCGCCAGTTCGCAGGCCAGGCGGCGGGCGCACTCCTCATCGCCCAGTTGATCCACCAGGCCCAGCTGCTGCGCCTGGGCGCCGCTGAACACACGTCCATCGGCAAAGCTGCGCACCACGCTTTCCTCCAGCCCACGGCCCTCCGCCACGGCGGCCACAAACTGGCCGTAGCTGGAATCGATCAGGTCCTGCAGCAGCTGCCGCTCGCCGGCCGTGAGAGCTCGATCCGGCGAAAGAATGTCTTTGTAGAGGCCGCTCTTCACGGTTTCGAACTGGATGCCAATGCGCTCCAGCAGCCGCGAGAGGTTATTGCCGCGCAGGATCACGCCAATGGAGCCCGTAATCGAGCCGGCATTGGCCACGATCTTCTCGGCCGCCACGCCCACGTAGACGCCGCCGGATGCGGAGATATTGCCGAAGCTGGCCACCACCCGGCAGCCCTTGTCACGCAGCCGTTTGATGGCGGCATGAATCTCCTGGCTGTCGCCCACGGTGCCGCCGGGGCTATCGATGCGCAGCAGCAGGGCAGGAAACTCCCGCTGCTCCACCTCCCGCAATGCCTTGATCACCCGTTCGCGCGTGCCGGAGGCAATCGCCCCTTCGATGGCGATACGCGCCAGTTTGCGGCGGGATTTGCGGCGCCAGGGCCAGACCATCGAGGCGGTGTGCAGTGGCTGGATCTTAAAAAGGAGCCTGTGGGCCGCTGGTGCTGGTGAACGTGCGCTGGCTGCTGATGCTCTTGCCCTTCGCCCTCTGGGGCACGGCGATGGCAGCGATGAAGCCCTTGCTGGACGGGGCCGGGCCGCTCACGCTCGCCTGGTTGCGGTTGCTGCCGGCGGGGCTTGTGCTGCTGTTGGCCTCGCGGCTGTGGCGCGGCGGCTGGGGGGTGGATCGGCGCGATTGGGGCTGGCTGCTGCTGTTTGCTCTGGTGGATGCCACGGCCTTTCAGGGGTTGTTGGCGCGTGGTCTGCAGGGCACTGGAGCCGGACTGGGCTCGGTGTTGATCGATTCGCAGCCGCTGCTGGTGGCGTTGTTGGCCCGCAGCCTGTTTGGTGATGCGATCAATCCGGTGGGTTGGCTGGGCTTGTTGGTGGGTTTGCTGGGGATCCTGTGCCTGGGATTGCCAGCGCCGTTGCTGCGGCACTGGTGGTTGATGGGGCCAGAAGCGCTGGGGGAAGCGGCCTGGAGCCACGGCGAGCTGTGGATGCTGGCAGCGGCGCTGGCGATGGCCCTGGGCACAGTGATCAGTCGCTATGCCTGCCGCCACAGCGATGCGGTGGCCGTCACCGGCTGGCACATGGTGTTGGGGGCGCTGCCGTTGCTGGCGGGCTCGGCAGTGCTGCCGAGCCCAGCGTTCTGGCCCGTCTGGAGTGCTGCGCAGTGGGGGCTGATGGCCTACGCGGCCCTGCTGGGCAGTGCCGTGGCCTACGGCTTGTTTTTCTGGTTTGCGAACCACGGCGATCTCACCAGCTTCACCTCGCTCACGTTCCTCACGCCGGTGTTTGCCTTGATGTGTGGGGTGGTGCTGCTGGAGGAGCAGCTCGAGCCTTTGCAGTGGCTCGGAGCAGCCTTGGCCCTGGTGAGTGTGGTGTTGATCAACCGGCGGGCTGTGCTCTGGCATCCCGCCGGTGTTGCGGTTGAGGTGGTGCCATGAAGCTGCTGGTGGTGGCCACAGCCTTAGGACCGGTGGGCAGCGGCCGCGGCGGCGGGGTGGAGCTCACCCTGGTGAGCCTTGTGGCAGGACTGCTGCAGCGTGGCCACCAGATCACGGTGTTGGCGGCCGAGGGCTCTGTGCTGCCGGCCGATTGCTCCGCAGCTGAGCTGTGGACCTGTGCGGGCGCCCCTCAGCCGAGCGTGCAGCACCAGGGCCGCGAGGCGCTGATCACCATGCCGGCGGATGCATTGCTGGCTTGCTTCTGGCGGCGGGTTCTCACTGAGGCGCCAGCGGCGGGCTTCGATGCGGTGCTCAACCTCGGCTACGACTGGCTTCCCTTCTGGCTCACGCCAACAGCGCCGCTGCCGCTCTTTCACCTGGTGAGCATGGGTTCGGTGAACGCCGCCATGGATGCGGTGCTCGCCGAGGTGGCCTCTTGGGATCAGCGTCGCCTGGCCTTTCACACCGCTGCTCAGGCTGCCGACTTCGCCCTAGCCCATCCGCCGCTGCTGGTGGGGAATGGCTTCGATCTGAGCGCCTATCAGTTCAGAGCCGAGCCCGAAGCGCTGCTGGGCTGGGTGGGTCGTGTGGCGCCGGAGAAGGGCCTCGAAGATGCGGCGGCGGCGGCGGCGCGCTGCGGGCTGCCCCTGGCGGTGTGGGGCCTGGTGGAAGACGAGGCCTATGCCGCCGCCGTGCAGGCCTCGGTGCCAGTGGGCACGCTGCAGTGGCGTGGTTTCCTGCCCACGGCGCAGCTGCAGGCTGAGCTGGGTTGTTGCCGGGCGCTGCTCAACACGCCCAAATGGAATGAGGCCTACGGCAACGTAGTGGTGGAGGCTATGGCTTGCGGCGTGCCGGTGTTGGCCTATCGCCGCGGTGGGCCTGGCGAATTGGTGCAGCCCGGGGTGAACGGTCTGCTGGTGCAGCCTGACGACGTGGTGGCATTGGCGGATGCGGTCGGGCAGGTGGCGCAGATTGAGCGCATCGCCTGTCGTCACTGGGTGGAGCGGCACGCATCGCGGGCGGTTCTGGCGGAGCGGGTGGAGAGGTGGTTGGAGCAGGGCCTGCTGCTGTAGGCGATAGGGTCGGGCCTGACGCAGCTCGCCCTGGTGTCCCGCAGGCTCGTGTTGCTGCTGGTGGCCATCTGCGGACTGGCCTTGTTCGTCTGGCACCTCGGCAGCACGGGCCTGGTGGATGAAACGCCGCCGCTGTTTGCCGCGGCGGCTCGGGCGATGGCGCGCACGGGCGATTGGCTCACCCCCCGCGTGAACGGCCTGCCCCGCTACGACAAGCCACCGTTGGTGTATTGGCTGATGGGGCTGTTTTACGCCCTGCCGGGCCAGTCCCAGTGGGATCCATTGGGTACCTGGGCGGCTCGGCTTCCCTCAGCGCTCAGCAGCATCGCCGTGATGCTGATGCTGGCAGCCACGCTGTTGCGTTGGCCGCAGCCGCTCGCAGCGGGCCGGCCGCCGACCCCGGCCCTGCAGGCGATCACGGCTCTCAGTGCGGCCCTGGCCTTCGCGCTCTCGCCGCTGGTGTTGCTCTGGAGCCGCATCGCCGTGAGCGATGCCCTGTTC
>JBEDHJ010000087.1:0-5293 GCA_041174205.1 Cyanobacteriota bacterium
CGGCTGCTGCACTTCCGCTATTTCTTCACCCGAAAACTGTTCTTCCTGCGTGAGAGCGATGCATTGGTGGTGATGCCCGGTGGCTTCGGCACCTTCGACGAACTGTTTGAATCCCTGACCCTGATCCAAACCGGCCGCACCCCACCGATTCCCCTGGTGATGCTCGCCCCCAGTGGCGATCACTTCTGGCCCGACTGGCTCAAGGACATTCAGCAGGATCTAGCCAGCCGCGGCCTGATCTCCCCGGAGGACACCAGCCTGCTCAAGCAGGCCAGCAGTGCCGCTGAGGCAATGGAGCACATCTGCCACTTCTACCGGGTGTTCCACACAGCTCAGTTCGCAGAAGATCGGATGGAGCTGTTGCTCCACAGCGAACTGCCAGCCAACGCCTTGGCCGAGCTCAACCACGACTTTGATGATCTGGTGGATGAGGGCAGCATCAGCCAGGGGGAAAGCTGTGACAGCAACGGAATCTTGCGCCCATGCCTGCGCTTCCACCTGGATCGACGCCGCGTGGGGCTGCTGTATCAACTGATCGATCGACTCAATGATCTGCCGCTGGAGGTGGCAGCGGCGATCGAGCAACCTGGCCAGAGGATTCGCCCCGCCCTCACCCAGCCATGACACGCATCGGCCTGATCGATTACGGCATGGGCAACCTGCACTCCGTGCAGCGGGCCTTCGAGCGGCTGGGCTGCAGCATCACGGTGGTGGCGGACGCCGCCGCCATGCAGGACTGCACAGCCCTGGTGCTGCCTGGGGTGGGCGCCTTCGATCCGGCCATGGAGCGGCTGGAGCAGACAGGTCTGGCCGCCGCAATTCAGCACTGGTGCGCCGCAGAGCGGCCGTTGCTGGGCATCTGTCTTGGGCTGCAGCTGCTGTTTGAAGGCAGCGATGAAGGGCAACGGCCTGGCCTTGGTTTGCTGCCAGGCCATGTGGCGGCCTTGCCGCGGCAGATCGGCCATCCCATCCCCCACATGGGCTGGGAACCGCTGCTGCCCGCCACCCCCAGCCCGCTGCTACCGGCGGATGCGCCGGAGGCGTGGATGTATTTCGTGCACTCGTTTGCAGCGGTCCCCAGCCAATCGACTTGCACCACTGCAGCGGTGCGCTTCGGTGATCACACGATCACGGCGGCGGTCTGGCAGGGGCGGATCGGTGCCTGCCAGTTCCATCCGGAGAAATCGAGCCTGAGCGGCGAGGCGATGCTGCGCCGCTGGTTGGCGTGGGTTGAGCAGCAAGAGTCATGAGCCTGCGCCTCAGCGGCGGCCGGCGCCTGCAGAGCCCACCGGGCAACATTGCCCGGCCCACCCCCTCGCGGGTGCGACTGGCCGTGATGAACATGCTGGCGTCCGACCTGGGAGGCAGCCGCTGGCTGGATCTGTTCTGCGGCAGTGGCGTGATGGGCTGCGAGGCCCTGCATCACGGTGCCAGCGCTGTTGTGGCCGTGGATCAACATCGCGCCATGGCAGCCACCGCCAAGAGCAACCTCGAGCTGGTGGCGGCCGACCAAGCCAACAGGCCCACCGTGCAGGTGATCACACAAGAGGTGGTCCGCTGGCTGCAGCAAGGCCGTCCCAGCGAGCTGCCCGCCTTTGATCTCATCTACGCCGATCCCCCCTATGCCGCGGGCCTGTACAGCGCAGTGGCCGAGGCGGTGGCACAGGGGGGATGGTTGAGCAGGGAAGGGCTGCTGCTGCTCGAATGCAGTTCAGGCGACGCTGCTGCGCTTGAGGCCCTGCAGGCGCCGCCATGGCGGCTGTTCAAGCAAAAGCGCTACGGCAGCAGCAGCGTGCTGGTGTTGGAGACCGACTGAGGCGATCAGCCGCCCAGGGCGCTGCCCCGGCGGTACTGGTTCCAGGCCGCCACAAACAGACCAAGAAGGGTCACGGGAATCAGACCGAGCACGATGCCGCAGAGCAGGGGTTCGATCATGGGGTGGATCACCGGCGTGGATTGCACAATTCTTTCACGCCCCCAGAGCCCTCCGCGACTGGGACGCACCATCTGTGACGGCGCCGCCTTCAACCTGTGACTGCACCGCCCCTGCCTGAGAACACCACAAACGGCACGCGCCGCGGCTTGATTTCTGCTCTGGTGCTGCTGGCGGCGCTTTGCGTGAGCCTGCTGGTGGTGCTGGTGGTGCTGCCCGCAGCGCGCAGCGACCCCTACACCCGCAGCACGCTGCAGCTCACGGGCTCAGCGGAGCAGGGGGAGCAATTGTTTCTGATCAACTGCGCCGGATGCCATGGCATTGCAGCCCAGGGCCTGGTTGGCCCCAACCTGCACGGGGTGCCCAGCCGCAAGAACGACCGGCAACTGATCCAACAGGTGGTGAGCGGCCGCACCCCGCCGATGCCCCGCTTCCAGCCCGAGCCTGAAGCGATGGCCGACCTGCTGGCCTACCTGCACACGCTGTCATGAGCCTGACGCTGGTGCTGGTCGAGCCGGCCGGCCCCCTGAATGTGGG
The DNA here is from genome assembly GCA_041174205.1 of Cyanobacteriota bacterium. Classification (GTDB taxonomy): domain Bacteria; phylum Cyanobacteriota; class Cyanobacteriia; order PCC-6307; family Cyanobiaceae; genus Vulcanococcus. The sequence goes on from JBEDHJ010000087.1 coordinate 2,471, forward strand.
CAGCGTGGCTCGACTCTGCGCCAACTTCGACATCCAGCAGCTCCGCCTGGTGGCGCCCCGCTGCAATCACCTCGGTGAGGAAGCCCGCAGGATGGCCGTGCACGGCGAACACGTGCTTGAGCAGGCCCAGCTGTTCCCCGATCTAGCGGCGGCCCTGGCGGACTGCGGTCGCGTGGTGGCCACCAGTGGCCGCATCGAAACCGAGAGCCTGCCCCTAAGCGATCCGGGGCCAGCGATGCGCTGGCTGAGCGCCGCCCCCAGCAGCTCCGCCATGGCCGCTCTGGTGTTCGGCCGGGAAGACCGCGGCCTCACCAATGGCGAATTGCTGCAGGCCGGGCGCGTGGTGCGCATCGGCAGCAGCGACGCCTATCCCTCCCTCAACCTGTCCCACGCTGTAGCGATCTGCCTCCATGCCCTGCGTGAGGGGGAAGGCGGCGGAGACTCCGTCAGCCCCGCGGCACAGAGCGAACCCTGCAACCGCGGCGCCCTGGAAGCAGCCCTGGCGGATGCGGAAGAACTGCTGCTGCAGGTGGGCTTTCTCTATCCCCACACCGCTGAAGCACGCATGGCCAAACTGCGGGCCCTCTTGCAACGCGCGCACGTGAGCGAAGCGGAGGTGGCGCTGCTGCGGGGCATGGTGCGCCAATTGCGCTGGGCAGCCGACAGACAGACCCCTTAACGTCCGATCCGTCAGCCCAACAGGCCACACCCGTGAGCGCGAGCCGCCCCCCCCGCTCCACCGGCACCCCTGGCTGGGGTGCGCCGCTGCGACTGGTGCTGCGCCTCGCGGTGATGGGAATTGGCCTCGGCGTGATCACCGGCACGAGCCTCAAGCTGCTGGCGCCGCAGCTGGCCAATGGCGCCGCCGGCAAGGCAGCCAGCACCCCAGCACCGTCATTGCCGTCCCTGCAGCCGCTGCCGCGAGGGCTGTCGATGGGTCGCTTCGAGCCCCGCACCGAGCTCACTGGGCTCAGTCAGAAATGGGCTCAGCTGGCGGCACGCCACAAGGACCTGCAAGCCAGCGGCTATCTGCTGGTGCTCGATGACGGGCGGTACGCCCAGCTGCAGCCCGAAAAACCACTGCCGGCGGCCAGTTCGATCAAAACGCCGATCCTGCTGGCGGGCCTCGAGGAGCTTGATGCCGGCAAGCTGCGCTGGAACGAGCCGCTGCCCCTCACCAAGGAGGTGATCGGTGGGGGCGCCGGCTGGATGGCCAGCAAGCCGCCAGGCACCCGCTTCCCCTTCTGGGAAGCCGCAACCGAAATGATCCGGGTAAGCGACAACAGCGCCACCAACCTCTTGATCAAGAGACTGGGGGGCAAGACCGCCCTCAATGCCCGTTTCCAGGCCATGGGCCTCACCGGCACGGTGATCAACAACTGGCTCCCCGATCTCAACGGCACCAACACCACCAGTTCCCACGACCTGGCCCGGGCGATCGCCTTGGTGGACACCGGCGAGAAGCTGAGCCCGCGAGCACGCGACCTCTTTCGGGAGGTGATGGGCAAATCGCGCACCAACACCCTGCTGCCCCTGGGGCTGCTGATGGGTCTTGGGGGTGATTCAGCTGATCCCGACAGCGACCTGCTGGCCCACGGCGTGACCGTGCTGAATAAAACCGGCGATATCGGCATCGCCTACGCCGATGGCGGTCTGATCGAGCTCCCGAACGGCCAGCGGGCCGTGGCTGCCTTCATGGTGAAGGGACCCTTCAACGACCAGCGCTCCACCGACCTGATCCGTGCCATGGCTGCCGAGATCGCCCGCACCCTGATCGGCAAACCCGCCGCTGCCTCGCGATGATCCTGCCCCTGCTGCTGGCCGCGACCCCGGCCACACCCACACCGGCTGCCTCGGCAGCACCCGCCCCGATCCTGCGCCCCCAGACCGTGGCGCCCCTGCCGGGCAGCCTCGACGGGGTGCTGGCGGTGAACGACAACAACCCCGAGCTGATCACTGCCCCCGGCATCCTGCTCTCCACCTTTCCGAGTGCGGGCCGTGCTGATCCCAAGGCCCACCTGGATGTGCCCCTGAATGGCCGCTTCGATCTGTTCAGTCATCACGTCTATGCCGGCAAGCCGGACAGCCTCGATTCCACGCTCTGGTTGGCGGTGCTGGCGCAGCCCCGCGGCAACCAGCCGGTGACCCTGCAGCTGCTCAGCGGCTCGACAGCCCTCTCCCAGGCCACCGACAAGCAGCAGCCCGATGCGCCCTTTCTGCCGCTGCCGGCCCTGATGCCCCAAGACGGCCACACCTACTCAGGCCCGGGCAGCCGCGTGGCCAGCGAACTGTTGAACCGCCAACGCAGCCCGCTGCTACCCGAACGCTGGACCCTGCCCCCCGGCAAGGCCACCGCCTTGATGGTGTTGCCCCTGCCCGTACGCGGGCTCGATCCGCTGCTGAATGGCCGCAACCTGCAGCTGCGGCTGCAAAGCAATGGCCCGGTGAGCCTGGCCACCCTGGCGGCCTTCGGCGAGGGCGATCAACCGCCGCCGGCCAGCCGCTGGAGCGAACTGCTCGAAGGCGGCCTCAGCCCCAAGGAACACACCCCAACCCCGCGCGGTGCCAGTGGCCGGATCGTGTATTCCCGCGTGAGCGGCGTGCAGATCGGCAGCAGCTGGAACGGCACGATCACCGACCCCGGCAAGCCCTACCTCTCCACCAGCCGCGCCCCGATCTCCTGGCCGATCGCCTCACTGGAGCGCGGAAGCCTGGGCACTGGCCAGGTGCAAACGGCTGAACTGAAGGCCTTCTACCCCGGCACCGCCTGGGCCGCCCACGGCAACTACGGCATCGAATACAACCTGGCGATTCCGCTGCGGA
>JBEDHJ010000088.1:0-4004 GCA_041174205.1 Cyanobacteriota bacterium
GCCCCGCTGTAGTTGGCCACCACCTGAATCTGAGGCGGCGCAATATTGGGCAGGTTTTCAATCGGCAGGCTGGGGATGGCGATCAAGCCCACCAGCACAATCAGGATGCTGCAGACGGTCGTCAGGACCGGCCGCTTGATGAAATTATCGGAGAGCGACATGGCGGGTCCTCAGTTGCTGGCCGCGGTCGTTGAGACCTTCACCGGCAAGCCGGTGCGCAGCAGCGCTGTGTTGCTCACCACCACTTTCTCTCCTTTCTGCAGACCAGAGATCAGCTGGTAGCGATTGTTCTGAAGCTGACCCAGCTTGACCGGTGTTTGCACCACAATCGAGGTGGAAGGTGGCAAAGCCTCCAACTTCTGTTTCTGCGCGTCGGTAATGGTGGTGGAAGCTTTGATCTTGGGCAGCGCCTGAGCCAGGCTGACGACCCGATACACAAAGGGCTGCTGAGCCTGCATCAGAACGGCTGTCACGGGAACCGACAAGCCGCGAGCATTGCCGGTGATGATCCTGTTCTTGACGTACTGCCCCGTCTTGAGCTTGCCGTCACCATTGGCGAAACTAGCCTTCACCAACACGGTGTTCGGCGATGAGGTACTGCCGCTCACGCCGAAGTAGGGAGAAATAAACACCACCTTTCCAGTGAGTGTCTGGGGCGGATTGGTCTGGGTCGTGAGCTTCACGGACTGCCCCATCGACACACTCAGCGCCTGGGTTGCCGGCACATCCATCAAGGTCCAGAGCGTGGAGTTGTCAACAATTCCGGTAATGGCCTGACCCTGACGGACGTAATCTCCGATTTTCACCGTATCGAGATCGCCAATCTCGCCACTAATCGGCGCCGTGACATATTTGTAGCCAAGCGTGGCTGCATTCGCCCGCACTTGGTCGCGGCTCTGAATCGCCTGGGTGACGTATTGATCGCGTTGCTTGGTGGAAACAGCACCCTGCTCATTCAGAAAGATATAGCGCTCAGCATTGAGACGATCCTTCAGCGCTTCAGCCTTGCTGGCGTTGAGCGTTGCTGTCTGCTGCACGTTGTCCAGCACCAGAATCGGCTGCCCCGCCTTCACCCGATCTCCCTGGCTGACCAGGATTTTCACCACCCGCCCATCGATCTCAGGCCGCAAGGCCACGTCGGTGGTGGAGCTGAGCTGACTGATCACCTCAATCGAGGGATTGAAGTCCGCCTCCCCAATCGGCTCCACCTGAACCGATAACGGCGGCCGAGATGGCGGCTTGCCCCCACAAGCGCTGAGGAGCAGCAGAGGCAAAGACAGAAAAAGGAGGCTGCGCCGCACTACGCATCGGTCAGTGACGCGCAAAATAGCGGGTTTACAGGCCAATCTCCTGCTTTCCCCATCGGATGATGGCGGTCCACCGACCCAGCCGGCGTGAGCGATCTGTTCAGCCATCGCGGCGAGCAGCTGCGCCAGAGCCTGGCTCCACTTGCCGATCGGCTCCGCCCACGCAGCCTTGATGACTTCCAGGGTCAGGAGGAGATCCTGGGCCCAGGCCGGCTGCTCAGGCGCGCCATCACCGCCGACCGTGTTGGCAACTTGATCCTCTACGGCCCGCCGGGTGTGGGCAAAACCACGCTCGCCCGGATCATTGCGGCCAGTACCCGCGCCCACTTCAGCAGTTTGAACGCGGTGCTGGCGGGGGTGAAGGATCTGCGCAGCGAAGTGGATGAAGCACGCCGGCGCCTTGAACAACACGGCCTGCGCAGCTTCCTGTTCGTCGACGAAGTGCACCGCTTCAACAGTGCTCAGCAGGATGCGCTGCTGCCCTGGGTGGAGAACGGAACGGTGACGCTGATCGGGGCAACCACCGAGAACCCGTTCTTTGAAGTGAACAAGGCGTTGGTGAGTCGCTCGCGCCTATTCCGACTGCAGCCACTCCAACCCAGACATCTGCATCAGCTGCTGCTGCGAGCCCTCAGCGATCGCGAACGCGGCTACGGCGACCGGCAGGTCGCCATCAGCGAGGAGGCCGCCAACCATCTGGTGGATGTGGCCGGCGGAGATGCCCGCAGCTTGCTCAATGCCTTGGAGCTGGCGGTTGAAACCACACCGCCGGGAGCCGATGGCGTGATCCAGATCGACCTGGCGATCGCCGAGGACTCGATCCAGCAGCGCGCCGTGCTCTACGACAAGCAGGGTGACGCCCACTTCGACACGATCAGCGCTTTCATCAAATCGCTGCGGGGCAGCGATCCCGATGCAGCCCTGTTCTGGCTGGCGCGGATGGTGGAGGCCGGCGAAAACCCGCGCTTCATCTTTCGGCGCATGTTGATCTCGGCCGGGGAGGACATCGGTCTGGCGGACCCCCAGGCGATGGTGGTGGTGGAAGCCTGCGCTGCGGCCTTTGAGCGCGTGGGCCTACCGGAGGGGCTCTACCCCCTGGCGCAGGCCGCCCTTTATCTGGCCAGCACCGAGAAGAGCAACAGCCTGCTGGGTTTCTTCGATGCGCTCAAGAGCGTGAAGGCCAGCAGCCGCCAGGAGGTGCCAGCGCATTTGCGCGATGCCAACCGCGATGGCAAAGCCTTTGGCGATGGGGTGGGCTACCGCTACCCCCACGCCTATGCCGAGCATTGGGTGGCGCAGCAATACCTCCCCACCTCTCTCCAGGGGCAGCTGTTCTGGCAGCCAGGCCAACTGGGCTGGGAGGGAACCCGCCGTGCCCTGCTGCAACAACGCCGGGCTGCCCAGCTGGCTGCCGCGGCCGAGCATGAAGCCGAACTGGGTGAGGTGCTGAGCAGCAGTCCGGATGATCCAGGCCTGGAGCGTTGGCTGCAGCGGCAGCTGGGCAGCGAGGGGGAACGGCTCGACCAGCTGCGCAGCCAGCTCTGGCAGAACGCCCAATGGCAACGCCACGACCGGGTGTTGATCCTTGAAGCGCGCTCGCTGCTCTGGGCGCTCGATCCCTTGCAGCACACGCCGGAGGGCGGGGTTGTGATCCAGGTGCCCGACGGCTCCGATGCGGAGCGGTTGGGAGCCCAGCTCCGGGTGCTCGACAGCCTGCAGCAGCCGCGCATCGTGCAGGGCCCACTGCACGCGCTGAACAGCCAGCTCATGGCAGGCGAGCAGTTTGAGTGGATTGCGGCACGGCACCCCTTTCGCCAGCTCAACACCGCCGAACTAGCGCAAGCCATCGCCAAGCTGGACCACCTGGCCGCACCGGCAGCACAACTGCGGCTGCTGTTCAGCCACCCTGCGATGGGACCCGCCACGGCTCTGGTGACCAGCGCTGGAGTGCCCGCTGCTGTGCGCGACCTGCTGGAGCCAGCGCAGGCGAGCGAAGCGAGCTGGCTGGAGCGCACACCGGATCCGGCAGCAGTCGAGAACAGCTTGGCCACCCTGGGCTGGCAAGTGCACTGGCAGCAGTGGCGCGAACCCCTTGAACTCACGCTCAGCGAGGGACTGATCGAACGTTGGCTGGGGCCCGAGGCCCGCTATCGCCGTCAGTTGGCGACCCTGATCCCAACCGATGACCTGGAGCTGCTCCACCGAGAGCTCAGGAATTTGGTGGGCCTGAAATTGCCACAGCAGTTGGAGCATCAACGGCTGGTTGCCACCCGCAGGCATACAGCGAAAAGCGAGCAACAACAAAAACCGGCCCCTGCCTAATGCAGAGGCCGGCGAGAGTGTGGCCGCCGCAGCGGCCGAAGGATCACCAGAGACCGCGCACTGCCGGAGCAGGAGCAGCGGCGGGTGCTTCAGCGGTGTAGGCCGCGATGCAGGCTGGGGTGTTCATGTACCAGCTCAGCAGCGATGTGGCCCGCTGGCTGTTGGACGCATCGCTGACATCGCACACCTTCATCGATCCCTGCAGACGCTGATCGGTGGGCAGATTCGACATCATGCCGTAGCTCGAAAGCTTGCCATCTGCCGAGTCCAGGATGATGGCGCTGCGAACAGCCTCGAGGCTCTTTTGCTGGCTGTAGTAGGGGGTGTAGTTGTTCTGCTGAATGCTTTCAGACAGGAACTGTTCGCCCTTGGGGG
>JBEDHJ010000089.1:0-4385 GCA_041174205.1 Cyanobacteriota bacterium
CTGACGAAGACCAGCAGGGAAGCCGCCAGGATCGACAACACGCTGTTGAGCGTGAGCCCACCAAGGACAACGTCGCTCACAGTCAGAAGTTGAGGGTGCCGTCGCCGTTACGACCCCAAACCACCATGGCGATCGAGAAGGTGAAGACGGCGCAGAGAGCGGCCCAACCCACGGTGATCAGCATGGTGCTGCAACAGATGTGGCGTCACTTTAACCAGCGCAGGGGGGCAGACTGGGCCAGCTGAGCAGGTTGTGATCCGATGCCACAGCAGGCTGTCATCGAGCGCCAGAGGGTGGAGGCCCCCTACCCCAATGGGCGCGTGATCGTCCTGGACGATGACCACAACACCTTTCAGCACGTCGTGGAGGTGCTGGTGCACTACATCCCAGGCATGACGCCCGATCGCGCCTGGGAGCTGGCTCACCAAATTGATGGGCAAGGATCAGCCTTGGTGTGGAGCGGCCCTTTGGAGCAGGCCGAGCTCTATCACCAGCAATTGGGCGCCGAAGGACTCACCATGGCCCCCCTGGAACGGGGCTAAGCGCGGCTGCGGAGCAGCAGCTGGAACAGAGGACGGGTGCGCAGCCGATCGGACTCGGCATCAAGCACGTAGCTCAACACCCGGCCTGAGCACACGGCAAGACCACGCAGCTGACGACAGCCCTGTTCAAGACTGATCAGCTGGGTGTGAGCCCCGAGTTGATCAGACAGCTGCTGCTGCAGCTGCTCCCGGATCTCAGGCTGTGCCACGCCAGGCATGGGCCGCTGAACAGAGGGTCATTGGTCTAGCAGGGATGTCTAGGGTTGGCGACCACCTGCAGCAGCAATGGGCCGGCTGGTGATCACCCACAGCACCTATCTGGAGGGGCTGATCCCGCTGCTGAAGCGGCTGGTGAGAGACGAGCAGATCGACACCATCACTCCGGCGGTGATCTCCCGGGTTAAGGGCCGAGCGCCGGAGCTGCGCCTGCGGGTGTCGACCCCGATCACCGGCGGCTGGAAGCTGGTGGCGCGCCGCGGCAGTAGCGCCCAGGAGGTGTTCGTGGTGACCGGCCTGGATGCCGCCAGCCTGGAGCAACGGATTGAGCGGGCGTTGAAGCAGTGATCCCTTCAATCCGGCCAGAGGGCAAAGTCAGGCAGCAAGGCCTGAAGCCGCTGATTCGGCTGGCGGTAAAAGTCCTGCAGATGCAAACGCACCGCATCGGGGATATGGGCTTTGGTGCGACCCACGTTTTCGGGATCCGCCTGGGGCGGCAGCGGTTGGAGCTCGAGGCCCAGAAAACCTTGCACCTGGGCATAAACCGCCTCCGGTTGCGCAAACAGGTCTTCGCTGCGCAGCACTAACAGCTGCTCCCGCGGGTAGAGGCGCAACACCTGTTCAAGCTGCTCCGCATAGAGACCACGCCGTTTGTAGTGGTTGGCCCTGCCCTTGCCCCGGCCATCGGCGCTCATCAACGCTTCTGTTGGCGAGCGGGTTTCAACGCCGCGCTGCACCTGGTGACCGAAGTGGGAGATGGCGCGGGATACGGGGTTGCGCAACAACACCAACAAGCGTGCGTCGGGCACTAGGGCCTGCATCCGCTCAGCCACCACAGTCGCCCGATAGAGGTAGGAGGGCGTGGCTTCCAGCGCACAGCGGCCACCCAGCAACTGCTCCCAGAGCGGGAAATACGTGCGATACCACCGCTCACCGCGCCCGAAGCGATCATCGAAAAAGTGGATTTCCTTGATGGCGGAAAACAGCACCTGGGGGTGGTGACGCAGCCAGGCATTGAGGGTGCTGGTACCGCCCTTCATCGTGCCGATGATCAGAGCATTGGGGAGCGGCCGCAGCGGTGCCGTGAGCCAGTAATAGGGGTAGGCCCCGCGGCGTAGAGCCCCGCGCATCCAACGAGGACGGATCAGGGCTGAGCGCAGCATGCGCAGGCGGGAAAGAGGTCCCATTCAAAGCCCGCAAGCCAGATCCTCACTAGCCTGCACCCAGTGGCAGTGCATCGATGCAGTACTACCCGATCGTGGGCGAGTGGGAGCGGCAGAGCGAGCGCGGCCGCTGGCTGGAGTGGTCCACGCAAGGGAACGCAGACCAGGGCGACCCGATCACAGGCTGGTTCCGGATCAATGGGCGCCGCCTGAGCATGTTCTCAAGCAGTGATGACGGAACACCTGCAGAGAAGTTTGCTGCTGGCCGGATCACCAAAATGCAGACCTTCCGCGCGACGGAGGATGGCTTGTGGGGCACAGCACCCGGGGCCGACGCCGTCGTGGATGTATGGGGCCAGGGCATCAACAAGCTGGCCACCTTGGCAGTGATCAACCAGACGACCTACGACAACCTGTTCAGCTGAAGCGACCCGCCCGAGTACGCCCAGTGCGCCACCAGAGCAGAACACCGCTGATCACCAGGATCAACACGCAAAGTCCAAGCAGGTAGGCGTAATAAGGCTCGAGGTTGAGCGGGCCGAATTCACCTTTGTGGATGTGGAGCAGCCAATCGGCTTCAACACCACGCTCTTCGAGAACACTGAAGACCACGCCCGTGATCGCCGTGAGGATCAAGGGCAACGCAGCCACAGGAACCAGCGCCCGATGAATCGCGCGGGACCTCTGAACAATGGACATGGGGGTGAACCGCTGTGCCGTTCTGCCCCAGATTCCGACCTGGATAAACCAGAAGGGGAGTCAAAGCGAAGATTCGTTTCCGGCTACGAGGCCGGTTTACGGCACTGTCGCGACAGACGCCCCAAGTCGAAAAGGGAGTCAGATCAGAAAACTGTAGAAGGCAGTGACCAACACAGCAGTCCGAAAAAATCTTAGGACGGTTGAGCCGGCTCAGACCCGGGAGGGAGAGGCCAGATCTGCCGCACCTGCTCCAGCCGTTGCATCGCCTCCTGACGACGCGCCGCTGCATCGGACTCATGCAGGAGCAACGTCACGTGGCCGAGCTTCCGGCCGATCGATGAGCCGGCCTTGCCATACCAATGCAGATGCGCATCGGGCAGACCCGCCAGGGCCTGCCGTGACCCGTCGTAGTGGGCAGCGGGATCGTCGGCAGCACGCTCCTCAAAGCCCAACAGGTTGACCATCAGGGCGCCGGCGGCCACCAGCTCTGGCTCCGCCACCGTCTGCCCCGCCACGCACTGCAGCTGCAGATCGAACTGACTGGCGTCACAGGCCTCGATGGAGTAGTGGCCGGAGTTGTGGGTGCGCGGCGCCAGTTCGTTGATCAGGAGGCCCTTGGGCCCATAAAAGAACTCGATCGAGAGCACTCCCACATAGTTGAGGCTTGTGAGCAGCGAAGCGGCCATGTTGCGCACGGCCTGCTGCAGGGCATGGGGTGCCTCATAGGGGGCGAGAACCCAGTCGCAGACCTGCTGGTGTTGATGGGTCTGCACCACAGGCAGACACACCACCTCCCCCTGACTGTCGCGGGCGGCCACCACAGCCAGTTCGAGTTCGAAGCTCACGAACTCCTCCACGATCCAGCCAGTGGCATCCACCTGCTGCAGCAACTGCTCCAGATCCGCGTCGCTGCGCAACACCACCGTGCCCTTGCCGTCGTAACCGCCACTGGCGGCCTTGGCCATCAACGGGTAGGCAAATCCCGATGGCAGAGCTGGACCGGGTGGCACATCGGGCTGGGATGGCTGCTCAGCCTCTTCAGTGGATGCGGCTGCAGGTGCAGGCGGCTCGTGCACCTGCTGCAGGGGAAACCAAGCAGGGGAGGGCAGATTCAACCGCTGCAGCAACTCGCGCTGGTTGCGCTTGCACACCAAGGGCTGCAGCGCCTGCAGATCGGGCACGAAGACAACCCCGTCGGCCGCGAGGGCTTTCAGGCCATCGAGATCCACCCATTCGTTCTCAAAGCTGATCGCACTGCAACGGCTGGCCAACTCCTTGGTGGCCGCCACATCGCGCACATCTGCCTGCACCACCGAGGTGGCCAGGCTCACCGCGGGATCGTTGGCAGCCGGGGTCTGCACATGCAGCTCCACACCACGGCGACGGGCGGCCTTAGCGAGCATCCAAGCCAGCTGCCCGCCACCCACGATTCCGATCGATGTGGCTGCGCCCATCCGCGCCTGTGGTCAATGGATCAATGTCGCATCCACCCGGCCTGGAGGGTGGTTCGGCGGCCTCAGCTGAAACCTTTGTCGCCAGCGAAGGCAAAGCGCACCAGGCTGAGCAGCAACACGATCACGAACAGGGCCAGACCCACCGTGCAGGCATAGCTGATTTCCAGCTCAGCGAAAGCCTGGTCGTACACGTAGTACACCAGGGTTTTGGTGGCATCGGCCGGACCGCCCTGGGTCATCAGATACACCTCCTCAAACACCTTGGTGGCCGCAATGGCGGAGATCACCGCCACCAGGGTCACGTAGGGGCG
>JBEDHJ010000090.1:0-4403 GCA_041174205.1 Cyanobacteriota bacterium
CCGGCACCCTGCGCCAGCTCGATCCCAAGGTGGTAGCGGCGCGGCGGCTGGATTTTTTCGCCTACACCCTGCATCTCCCGCCGGATTGGCAACCCGCCGCGACTGATCCAGCGGCACCGACCAGTCAATGGGACTCGCTGCAGTGGCTCAAGGCCGCCGGCTTCAAGGTGAATCCCAACGCAGAGCTGCTGCCGGATCTGGCCGCGGTGGAGGCCTTCTTCGAGCGTTGGGACACGGGCCGCCGCCAGCTCGACTACGCCACCGACGGGGTGGTGGTGAAGCTCAACGATCTGCAGCTGCAGGATGCAGCCGGCTTCACCCAGAAAGCACCGCGCTGGGCGATCGCGCTCAAATACCCCGCCGAAGAGGCCCCCAGCAAATTGCTGCGCCTGGCCTGCCAGGTGGGCCGCACCGGGGTGGTGACCCCCGTGGCCGAATTCGAACCGGTGCCGCTGGCTGGCACCAGCGTGAGCCGCGCCACCCTGCACAACGCCGACCGCCTGGCGGAGCTGGATCTGCACGCCGGCGACACGATCGTGGTGCGCAAGGCCGGCGAGATCATCCCCGAGGTGGTGCGGGTGCTGGCGGAGCTGCGGCCAGCCGGCGCCCAGCGCCTCGAGCTACCCCACACCTGCCCGGAATGCGGCTCAGAACTGGTGCGTGAGGAAGGCGAAGCCGCTACCCGCTGCGTAAACAGCAGCTGCCCAGCAATCCTGCGCGGCGCCCTGCGCCACTGGGTGAGCAAAGCCGCCCTGGATGTGGATGGGATGGGCAGCAAGCTGATCGAGCAGCTGGTGGACCGGGGCCTGGTGGGCTCGATCGCCGACCTCTATCGGCTCGATGGGGCGCTGCTGGCCAGCCTGGAGCGCATGGGCAGCAAGAGCGCCGACAACCTGGTAGCCGCCCTGGCCGCCTCCAAAACCCAGCCCTGGCACCGGCAGCTCTATGGCCTGGGCATCCACCACGTGGGCGAAGTGAATGCCAAAGCACTGACCACCGCCTTCCCCAGCGCCGCGGAACTGGCAACCGCGGCCACCGAGTCGCCGGAGCTGATCACGGCTGTGTATGGCATCGGCGGCGAGATCGCCCAGAGCCTGCAGCAGTGGTTTGCCACACCGGCGAACCAAGAGCTGCTGAGCCAGCTCGAGCGCTTGGGCTTTTCGCTCGCCACCAGCGACGACGAGCTGGCCGCCGCCGCGGAGCGAGGTGCGGCCAGCTCCCTGCTCAGCGGCCAAACGTTTGTGCTCACGGGCACCTTGCCCTCGATGAGCCGCAGCGAAGCCAAGGCCCTCATCGAAGCCGCCGGCGGCAAGGTCAGCGGGTCGGTGAGCAAGAAAACGAGCTACGTGGTGGCCGGCGATGAAGCCGGCAGCAAGCTCAGCAAAGCCGAAAGCCTTGGGGTGGCGGTGCTGGATGAGGAGGGGCTTAGGGCGCTACTCAGCGAAAACCAGCCCGATTGACGGGACCACCGGCATTGGGCCCAACACCGGGGCCAGCGGCAGGGCGAACACCGGCGCCAGGTGCGCCGTAGCCCACGCCCGGCGTGGGATTCACCACCGGTCCACCAGGAGCCGCCACCGGCCTGCCGTAAACGCGGACAGGGGCCGCTTCCACCTGCACACATCCAGGCGGATAACCGGGTCCGGTACAGACCACGGCCGCGTGAATGGGCCCTGCCATCACCAAGCTGGCGGCGACCGCAGCAGTGCCGAACAACGCGCGTTGCAATGGTTGCGATCCCATGGCCTGATGCCCCCTGACTGGACTGATCCTGGCAGCGATGCGGCAGGCTCGCCATCTTGAGAATTGGGCTCGGACCGAGCAGCCATGACACCACCCGCCATCAACCGCTGGATCAAGACGGAGTGCGGCCGCGCCAAATACGCCGAACTGGCGGCGCGGCCAGGGCTACTGGCTCAGCTGAGGCTCGCTTGGTTCGTGTTGATCGCAGCGTTGCGCGATTGGCGGCTGGCCGATCAAGCCGGCGGCTCCGACTCCTGAAGCGCCTGACGGGCCGCCCGACCCACCAGCCAAACCACCGCGACGGTGGCCAGGATGCCCGTGATCCGCAGCACCCAGGTCGCAGGATCGGCCTGGCCGCTGAGCACCTGACCAAAGCGGGCCACGTCACCAGCGAGGGCTCCCAAACCACAGAACAAGATCGTGCCCGGGAGGATCCCAATCAAACCGATTGTGTAGTCCCGCAGGCTCACCTCACTGAGTCCATAGGCGAGGTTGAGCAATGAAAACGGGAAGGCTGGCGATAGACGCGTGAGCAGCACCAACTTCAGGCCCTCCCGGCTCACAGCGCGCTCGACGGCCTGAAGTTTGGGCAGAGCAGCCAGACGCTGTTGCGCCCAACCCCTCAGCCAATGGCGCCCCAGCAGAAATGCCGCCTCAGCTCCTAGGCATGCGCCCACAAACACGATCAAGCTGCCCCACCACGTGCCATAGAGCGCACCAGCCAACATCGAGGCCCACACCCCGGGAAGTAACAGGGTGACCCACAGCGCATAGAGAGGAACAAAGGCGACAGCGCCCGCGGAAGACTGCAAGGCAGGCAACAGGGCCTGAAGCTGAGGAGAGATGGCCATCAGACCACTCTGGACGGAAGCCACCAAAACCGCCAAGAAATACCGATAACATCATCACAGCAAAAGCATTCAATCAACGGCGAGCAATATGAACAACCTGACAGGATCCCAGCACAACGATCTGAGGCAACAGGCACAGCAAGTCAGCCAGACAGACGAGAACAGCCAAAGAAGAGACATCATCATCGTTCTTCGCGACTGGCTTAATACACATTCTCAACAGCTTATTGCCGAGAAAAATGTCGGCGAATTCAATGGCGTGATGATGCAGTGGTTTCACTGGTACTCAGACGACGACGGCGGGCACTGGTCACGCCTAGAGCAAGAGGCACCCAACCTAGCCAAAGCAGGCATTACAGCCGTATGGCTTCCACCCGCCTACAAAGGCATGAACGGAAGCAAGGATGTTGGCTATGCAACATACGATTTATTTGATCTAGGGGAATTCGATCAGAAAGGCAGCATCAGAACAAAATACGGGACCAAAGAGGCCTACCTCAAAGCGACACGTACATGCCGCTCTTACGGAATCGAGGTTTACGCCGATGCCGTCTTTAATCACAAGATCGGCGGAGACATCGAAGAAGAATTCGAAGCAATCCCATTGGACGACAACAATCGCCACCATGCGCTTGGCGCTCCACGCACCGTCCGCTCCTGGACGGGCTTCACCTTCCCGGGGCGCGGAAGCACCTATTCATCAATGCAGTGGCACTGGCAACACTTCGACTCTGTTGACTACAACAGCCTTGACCCTGGGCTCAAGGCAATCTGGCAAGTCAAAGGCAAGCCGCTGGAGAGCAATGTCGACGGCGAACGCGGCAACTACGACTTCCTCATGGGCTGCGACCTGGACCTTGATCACCCTGACGTGAGAACAGAACTGAAATTCTGGGGAGAGTGGACACTGGATACAACCGGCGCGACAGGATTTCGCCTGGACGCCATCAAGCACATCAATAGCGACTTTTTTGTCGACTGGATTGACCATCTTGAATCCTATGCCGGACGCGACATTTTCATCGTCGGCGAGTTCTGGAGCTACGACATCCACATCCTTTGTGATTACGCAGCAAGAACAGCTGGCCAGCTGTCACTCTTTGACGCCCCACTCCACCTCAATTTCCATCGCGCGAGCCAATCGGGAGGCCACTACGACATGGGCTCCATCCTTCAAGGCACTCTGATGCAGAACATTCCTCTGCTCGCGGTGACGCTTGTCGAGAACCACGACACCCAACCACTTCAAGCCCTTGAATCACCCGTTGCAGACTGGTTTAAGCCGTTGGCCTATGCCCTCATCCTGCTCCGCGCAGAGGGCTACCCCTGCATCTTTTATCCGGACTACTACGGAGCCGAGTACAGCGACTACGGAACAGATGGAATGCTCCAGACCGTATGTCTCACCAGCCATCGCTACCTGATCGATCGCATGCTCCTGGCACGCAAGTATTTGGCTTATGGCGAGCAGCTCGACTATTTCGACGATCAGAACATCATCGGCTGGACGCGCCTTGGAACAGACCTCCATCCCCACGGGCTGGCCGTTGTCTTGAGCGACGGTTCTGGAGGTCAAAAGAGAATGCTGACGAGCAAACCTGCAACCAACTTTGTGGACCTCACGCAGCACTGCGGTGAGGTCGTGCTGACGGATGCTGAAGGTTGGGGCAACTTCACCTGCCAGGGCGGATCGGTGTCGATCTGGGTTCCTGAGGACGCGATCCCGCCAAGCCTGCGGGATCAATTCACACCTCACTGACGCCGATCCCAACCTCCTTGGGGATGCCCCTGAGGGATCAGCCCAGATCC
>JBEDHJ010000091.1:0-7307 GCA_041174205.1 Cyanobacteriota bacterium
GGCCAGCCGGATCAAGCCACCGATCACCAGGGTGAAGACCGCCACCATGAAGACGTAGGTGGGCAGGCTGAGCAGCTGCGCGCTGGAGCGAACGCCGCGCAGATTGGCCAGCATCAACAGCCCCAGAGCCAGCAGGCACAACGGCACCCGCCAGGTCTCCAAGGCCGGGAAATAGGAGGTGAGCGCCGCAATGCCCGCCGCCGTGCTCACGGCCACGGTGAGCACGTAATCGATCGAGAGAGCCGCTCCCGCCACGAGGCCTGTCAGAGCACCGAGGTTGTCGTGGCTGACGCGATAGGAGCCACCACCTTGGGGATAGGCCTTGATGGTCTGGCGGTAGCTGAGAGCGACGATCGCCATCAGCGTCACGATCAAGCCCGTGATCGGCAGGGTGAAACCCAGCCCCGCCGCGCCGGCCATGCCAAGCACCAACACGATTTCCTGGGTGGCGTAGGCCACCGAGGAGAGGGCATCGGAGCTGAGGATCGCCAAGGCCTCGGCATTGGTGAGGCGCTCCTCGGCATGGGCGCTGGTGGGCAAGGGCGCCCCCACCAACACAGCTTTCAATCGCTCAAAGCGCCAGAAGCTCATCCGATGCGGATCTCGGATCTCAAAACCTAGAACCAGCCACGCTTTGAGCCTCCCTAGCGTGACCGGAGCCGCCTGATTCAACCGGTGCTCAAGCCTGATCGACCCTTAAAACGTCGCCAGGGCCTTTCCCCCCGCCGTGGCGTTGTTGCCGCCTTCGGTCTCCTGGCCCTCAGCCTCAGCAGCTGCCGAGCCCCCGACACCCAGGCCCTGAAGAAGATCGCCTGCGAGCAGGCCGCCGCCTCACTCGACATGCAGTCGGTCAGTCAGATGGATGCGCTGCGCAAGGCCCTCGGAGTCGCCCCCGATGTGGATCCGATTCAGGCCTGCACGCAGCTGGGAGCGAACATGAAGCCCAGCGCTGAAGGCCAATAGCTCTGCACGCTCCTTCCCTGCTCAGCACCCTGCTGATCCTGCTGATCGGCCTGGGGGCAGCCCGCCTGATGACGGGCAAGCTCGCCCGCCTGGCGGTGCCGGCGATTGTGGTGGAGCTGCTGATCGGCTTCCTCTTGGGCAACAGCGTTTTGCCCTATGAGGCCATCGCCCCCCTGAGTGGACTCACAGAGCTGGGGGTGTTGGCCCTGTTCTTTCAGGTGGGCCTGGAGGTGCGCGGCGATCTCCTGGCCTCCCGACGCGCCACCGTGCTGCGGCTGGTGGGCCTCAGCCTGATCGGGCCCCTGCTGGGCTACTGGCCTCTGGTGCATGGCCTGGGCATGGCACCGGCCGCTGCCGTGCTGTGCCTGGCCTGCACCGCCGCCACCGGCACCGGGGTAACCCTGCGGCTGCTGGCCCAGCGCCAGGCGATCCACACCCCATCGGGTCGGCTGCTGGTGGCGGTGTCGGTGCTCGACGACCTGCCGGCCATTGGCCTGTTGAGCCTGGCGGTAGCGATGGCGGGCAGCCGCATGGCGGGCGCCGGCCATCACCATGGCCTGGCCCCGGTGCTGGGTCTGCTGGCGGCCGCCCTCAGCGACCGCCTTGCTCGCTGGTGGCGGCAGCAGGGCCAACCCGCCCCCAATAGCCCTCTGGCGGTATTGATCCTGTTGGTGGCCTGCGCCTGGGCCGGTGAGATCAGCGGCCTCACCTCCCTGCTCGGAGCCCTGTGGGGTGGTGTGTTGCTCAACCGCCTCAGCGATCAGCCACCGCAGGTGGGCGGGATGTTGATGCTGATCTCTGATGTGTTCCTGCCGCTGTATTTCATCAGCGTGGGGCTGCGCGTGCAGGCCGGCGATCTGCTCAACCCCCAGGCCTGGGGGCTGAGCTTGGTCCTGTTGGCCCTTGGCATCGCCAGCAAGCTGGTCTGCGGGTTGGGAATCAGCCGGCGCGACCGCCAATCGGGAGTCGATCCTTGGGTGGTGATCTACGGCCTGATTCCCCGCGGCCTGCCGGGCCTGGTGTTCGCCACGACGGCGCTCACTGCAGGCGTGATCAACCCTCAGCAATTTTCAGCGGTGGTGGTGATGGTGACGATCACCACCGTGATCGGCTTGCTGTTGTTGGAGCGCAGGCTGCTGCAGCCACGACCCGATCCGAATGCACTGATCTGAAACAGCCAATACCCCAGTTCTGCTGGCAAACTGCGCTGAATTCATTGCTCTTCCATGGCCGGGTTGCGCCGACTCGCCTGCATCACTCCGCTGCTGGCTGCACTTGTGCTCGGGGGCTGCGCCAGCGAGGGCGGTGGCATCCAAAGCCAGAAGCTCAATGGCGTGAAAAGCCGCGGCAAGTTGATCTGCGGCGTGGATGGCAAGTTGCCGGGCTTCAGCTTCGTGAGCCCGGACGGCAGCTACAGCGGCCTCGATGTGGATGTGTGCCGGGCCGTGGCGGCCACCACCCTCGGGGATCCCAGCAAGGTGGAGTATCGGGATCTCAACTCCAGTGAGCGCTTTGCCGCCCTGGCCAGCGGCGAGATCGATCTGCTCTCCCGCAACACCACCTACACCCTCAGTCGGGATGCATCCGGCGGCAATGGCTTGAGCTTTGCCCCCACTGTTTTCTATGACGGCCAGGGCGTGATGGCCCCCAAAGCAGCGGGCATCAACAGCCTCAAAGATCTGGCCGGCAAACCGATCTGCGTGGAAAGCGGCACCACCACCGAGCTCAACCTCGCCGATCGCATGCGCGAGATCAAAGCCGCCTACACGCCGCTCAAATTCCAGACCGGCGATCAGACCTACGCCGCCTACCTGCAGGGTCGCTGTGTGGCCGTGACCAGCGATCGCTCGCAACTGGCCGCCAAACGCACCAGCTTCCCGGACCCCAGCGGCCACATCCTGCTGCCGGAAGTGCTGAGCAAGGAGCCGCTCACGCCGGCCACGATCAACGGCGATCCGGGCTGGGCTGATGCCGTGCGCTGGACCATTTACGCCCTGATGCAGGCGGAGGAGTTGGGGATCACCCAGGCCAACATCGAGGCGAAGCTGGCTCAGGCCAAGGCCAACCCCAACCAGGCTGATCTGCGCCGCTTCCTCGGCGTAGAAGGCGATTTCGGCAAACAGCTCGGGCTGCCGGCCGATTTCGTGGTGCAGGCCGTGAAGGCGGTGGGCAACTACGGCGAGCTGTTTGAGCGCAACGTGGGCCAGGGCTCGAAGCTGAAGCTGGAGCGAGGGCTCAACCGCCAGTGGAGCGCCGGCGGTCTGATCTATTCGCCGCCCTTCCGTTGATGCCCTCCCCTGCCGTCACACCCTGGTGGCGAAACCGGCGGTTGATGCCCTGGCTGGTGCAGGGCATCACCGGCCTGGTGGTGCTGGTGGTGGTGGCCTTCCTGGTGGGCAACCTGGTGCGCAACCTCACCAATGCCGGCCTGCTGCTGAGCTGGAGCTGGCTCCACAACCCTGCAGGCTTCGATCTCTCCGAAACGCTGCTGCCGTACAACGCAGCTCTGCCCTACTGGCGGGCCCTGCTGGCCGGCCTGGTCAACACGCTGCGGGTGGTGGCGGCAGGCCTGGTGGGTGCCACGGTGCTGGGCACCTTGATCGGCGTGAGCGCCTTCAGCAGCAATGGCTTGCTGCGCCGGCTTGGGCGGGCCTACGTGGAGCTCATCCGCAACATCCCGCTGCTGCTGCAGCTGGTGTTCTGGTATTTCGTGGTGTTTCTGGCCCTGCCGGGCGGCGAGCAGGCGATCCAGTTACCCGGTTTGGTGCTGGCCAAATCAGGCCTTTATCTGGGCCGGCCGGAGCTGGTGAACGGTGTTTGGCTGGGGCAACTGCGGCTCACCGTGGAGTTCGGGGCTCTGCTCACCGGCCTGGTGATCTACACCGCCGCCTTTATCGCTGAAGTGGTGCGCGGTGGCGTGGCCTCGGTGCCGGCGGGCCAATGGGAGGCGGCCCGGTCCCTGGGGCTCACGCCGCTGCAGACCCTGCAGCGGATCGTGTTGCCCCAGGCGCTGCGGGTGATCGTGCCCGGGCTCAACAGCCAATACATCTCCTTGGCCAAAAACTCCTCCCTTGCCGTGGCCTGCGGCTACACCGACCTCTATTCCGTCGCCGAAACCACTCTCAATCAAACCGGCCGTGCCGTTGAGGTGGTGTTGATCCTGCTGGGCTCCTATCTGGTGATCGATCTGTTGATCTCAGCGGTGATGAACGGGGTGAACGCATGGGTCCAGATCAAGGAGCGCTGATGACATCCACCCCCCAAGCCCCCCTAGCCAGGCTGCGACGCGAGCTGTTCGCCACCCCCCTCGATGGCCTGATCACCCTCGGCCTGGTGGGTTTCCTGCTGGCCGTTGCCGCAGCGTTGCTGCGCTGGGTGTTCTTCCAGGCCGAATGGGCTGTGATCCAGGCCAACACCACGCTGTTTGCCGTGGGGCGCTACCCGATCGAGCAGCAGTGGCGCCTCTGGTTGCTCACCACGCTGTTGGCGGCCGCCACCGGCCTGAGCTGGGGGCTGCTGCGGGGGCCGAGCCGCCGTTGGCCCGTCAACGACCAGCTCGCCGCAGGCATCCTCATCGTTCTGGCGGTGGTGGGCAGCTGGGCCCTGAAGCTCACGCCAGCGATCCAGCTGCGTTGGTGTGGCATTGCCGCTCTGATGCTGGCGGTGCGATGGGCTGCTGGACGCTGGGGACACACCTGGCCGATGGGCCTACGCCGGCTGGTGCCCTTGATCTGGCCGCTGCTCTATCTGCTGGGGATGGTGTTGATCAGCGGTGGGCTGGGTCTGATGCAGGTGCCCCCCAGTGAGTGGGGTGGCCTGCTGCTCACCCTGCTGGAGGCCAGCTTCGCGATCTTGCTCTGCTTCCCCCTGGGCATCCTGCTGGCCCTGGGCCGCCGCAGCGACTTACCGCTGCTGCGCTGGGGCTCGGTGGTTTACATCGAATTCATCCGCGGCGCACCGCTAATCACGCTGCTGTTCCTCGGGCAGAACATCCTGGGCTTCCTGCTGCCCGGAGGCCTGGCACCGGATCGGGTCTGGCGCGCCGCCTGGGTGCTCACCTTCTTTGCGGCGGCCTATGTGGCTGAGGCGGTGCGCTCCGGTCTGGCGGCCCTGCCGGCCGGCCAGCTGGAGGCTGCCCGCTCCCTCGGCCTGCCCATGCATCAGGCCCTGATCCATGTGGTGTTGCCGCAGGCGCTGCGCATTGCCCTGCCGGCCACGGTGGGGCAATTCATCACCCTGCTGCAGGACACCACCCTGCTCTCGCTGATCGGCTTGCTCGATCTGCTCGGCACCGCCCGCACCGTGATGGCCAATCCCGAATTCCTCGGCAAAAACGCTGAGGTGTATCTGGTGTTGGCTGTGTTGTTCTGGTGCTGCTGCGCTGCCCTCGGCCTGGGCAGCCGCGCCCTGGAATCCCGCCTCAACCCCCTCACCACCGCCAAGGCATGACCAGCTCTGCAGCCAACTCCGTGATGATCGAAGCCCGCGGTGTGGAGAAGTGGTATGCGAATGGCTACCACGCTCTGCGCGGCGTGAATCTCAGCGTGCGCCAGGGCGAAGTGGTGGTGATCATGGGGCCATCGGGCTCGGGCAAGAGCACCTTCATCCGCACCTTCAATGCCCTGGAGGATTTTCAGAAGGGGTCGATCGTGGTGGATGGCATGCCCCTCTCCAACGATCTGCGCAACATCGATGCGATCCGCCGTGAGGTGGGCATGGTGTTCCAGCAATTCAATCTGTTTCCGCATCTCACGGTGCTGGAAAACCTCACCCTGGCGCCAACGCTGGTGCGCAAGCGCTCCAAGGTTGAGGTGGAGCGTGAAGCCCTGGAGCTGCTGGAGCGGGTGAACATCCGCGAGCAGGCCCACAAATACCCGGGTCAGCTCTCGGGCGGCCAGCAGCAACGGGTGGCGATTGCGCGCTCCCTCTGCATGGAACCGCGGGTGATGCTGTTCGATGAACCCACCAGCGCCCTCGACCCCGAGATGGTTCAGGAGGTGCTGGAGGTGATGCAGGAATTAGCGCGCGAAGGGATGACGATGGTGGTGGTGACCCACGAAGTGCGCTTCGCCCGACAAGTGGCCCATCGCATCGTGCTCATGGCCGATGGGCTTGTGGTGGAGGAAGCGCCGCCAGAGCAGTTCTTCAGCAACCCCCAACACGAGCGCAGCCGTCAGTTCCTCAGCCAGATCGCCTGAACAGCGGCGGAGGCCACAAAAAAGCCCCCCAGCGTTTCCGCTGGGGGGCCGAGGATTGAATCTGATTGAGCTTCAGAGGGCCGCGTTGCCGCGATCGCCGGTGCGGATGCGCACCACCTCTTCAATCGGAGCAATGAAGATCTTGCCGTCACCGATTTCACCCGTGCGGGCAGCCTCGCTGATGGCTTCAATCACGGCTTCCACTTTGTCGTCGGCGACGACCGTGGTGATCCGCATCTTGGAGAGAAACTCCACCTTGAACTCATTGCCGCGGTAGATCTCCACCTGACCTTTCTGGCGGCCGAAGCCGCGCACGTCGTTGATGGTCATGCCCACCACGTCGATGGCGACGAGGGCAGCTTTGACGGCATCAACTTTGCCGGGACGCACCACAGCGGTGATTTGTTTCATCGCTCAGGGTCCTCAGTAGGTCATGGGGTCGTAGGCCTCTTCGCCATGGGCCACGAAGTCGAGTCCACGCTCTTCCTGTTCAGGGGTGACGCGCAGACCGCAGGTGGCACCCACGATCCAGAGGATGATGGCGGTGCCGAGGCCCACGAAGCCGTAGGAGATCAGCACGGCCTTGATGTGTGCCACAAACAGGGCGCCGTTGCCGCCGCTGGCCAGGATTTCAGCCGACTTGGGGAAGTAGTCGGCGGGAACAAGAGCGGGCACAGCCAGCAAACCGGTGAGCAGAGCGCCCACGGTGCCGCCCACGCCGTGCACGGCATAGGCATCCAGGGAGTCGTCGAAGTTGATCGCGGCCTTCACCTGAACGGCGATGTAGCAGCAAGCAGCGGTGGCGACGCCGATGATCAGCGCCTGGGGCATGTAGACGAAACCAGCGGCGGGGGTGATGCCCACCAGACCAGCCACAGCACCGGTGGCCGCACCCACGGCGGTGGGTTTGCCATCACGGAACCACTCAATCAGGCACCAGGTCAGCAGAGCAGCCGAAGCCGAGAGGGTGGTGGTGAGGAAGGAGAAACCTGCACCCTTGGCAGCGAAATAGCTGGCACCGTTGAAGCCGAACCAGCCAAACCACAGCAGACCAGCGCCGAGCAGGATGAAGGGCACGTTGTGGGGAGGACGGCGGCTCTCCGGGAACCCGGAGCGGGGGCCAACGATCGCGGTCGCCACCAGGGC
>JBEDHJ010000092.1:0-13431 GCA_041174205.1 Cyanobacteriota bacterium
GTGATCTGCACGTTGGCGATGTAGTTGCGGTTCCAGATCGGCTCGAAGATGGCGTTGGCGAAGCGCAGCACCAGGATGTTCTGGACTGTTTCCTTGCCCAGGTAGTGGTCGATGCGGAAGATCTGCGACTCCTGACCGCAGCTCTGCACCACCCGGTTGAGGGCCTGGGCGCTGCTGTAGTCGGTGCCGAAGGGTTTCTCGATCACCACCCGGCTGCGGGCGGGATCCTTGAGCAGGCCGGCATTGGCGAGGGCACGGCAGCCGCTGCCATAGAACGCCGGTGACACCGAGAGATAAAAGGTGCGATTGCCGCGGGTGGCTCGCTGCCGGTCCAGGGCTTCGAGGCGGGTGCCGAGGCGCACCACGTCATCGTCCTGCTGCAGGTCCACCGGTTCGTAGAACAGGCAGGCGGCAAATTGCAGCCAGGCGCTTTGGTGCTGCTTCACCTCATCGGCCATGGCTTCCGCCATGCGGTTGCGGAAGTCGTCGTCGCTCCAGGGGCGGCGGGCGCAGCCCAGCACTGAAAACTCGGTGGGTAGACGCCGCTGCCGGAACAGCTCAAACAACGCTGGAATCAGCTTGCGATGGGTGAGGTCGCCGCTGGCTCCAAAGATCACCAGGCACTGCGGGGAGATCACCCGCTCTTGGCGCAGGCCAACGCGCAGGGGATTGGTCTGGGTGGCGGCCATGGGCAAGGCGTGCGTGCTCCAGGTTTAACGAGGCCAGGCCGCCACCGCATGGGTTGGCAACAAAAAAGCCCGCCTTGTGGCGGGCTGGAGAGCTGAACGAGCCAGAAGCTCAATAGGTTTCCACGTGCCAGCGCTCGGCTTTCTTGAGCTGGGGACGCAGCTCGGCCCAATCGAGACCCTTGGCGGCGGCGGCGGCGGTCATCGCTTCGTCGATGCCGGGCTCCATGCCACGCAGACCGCACATGTAGACGTGGGTCTTCGGGTTTTCGATCCAGGAGAAGATCTCCTCGGCGTTCTCGCTGACGCGGTCCTGGATGTACATGCGGCCGCCATTGGCGTTCTGCTGTTCGCGGCTGATGGCCTTGGTGTAGCGGAAGTTCTCGGGGAACTCACGCTCGTAGCGGTTGAAATCGTCGTCGTAGAGCAGGTTGGCGGTGGTGGGAGCACCCATGAACAGCCAGGCCTTGCCCTTGAAGTGCCAGCCGTTCTTCTCGCGCTCAGCCGGCTCGAACATGCGGCGCAGGTAGGTGCGCATAGGGGCGATGCCCGTGCCGGTGGCCAGCATGATGATGTTGGAGTCTTCATCGGCCGGCAGGAGCATCTCCTTGCCCACGGGGCCGGTGATCTTCACCTTGGCGCCGGGTTCGATGTCGCAGAGGAAGGTGGAGCAGACGCCGTTGATGGTCTCGCCATCCTTCTCGTACTGCAGCTGACGCACGCAGAGCGACACGGTGTCGCCGTCCATGTTGTCGCCGTGGCGGGTGCTGGCGATCGAATAGAGGCGCAGCTTGTGGGGTTTGCCGTTGGCGTCCTCGCCGTCGGGAATGATGCCGATCGACTGACCCTCCACGTAGTTGAGCTGGGGGTCACCGCCCTTGAGGTCGAAGGTGATGTGATTCACCCGGCCAATGGCGCCTTCAGCCAGCAGGCTGTAGTTCTCGGTGACGGTGCCGACGAACGGGTTCTTCGGCTTGTAAAGGTTGACGGGGACGTCGGCGTGGTGCACGGCAGCGGCGGCAGGTTTGGCGGGGGCGGCTTTGGCCTTGGGGGCAGCTTTGGCCTTGGCGGTGGCAGGAGCCGGAGCGGCTGCCGCAGTCTCAGAGGCGGGGGTGACGGAGACCACCTTGCCGCCGAGCTGGCTGATGGACTGCATCAGGGATTGCAGGCGGGAGAAGGGAACGGAAATGCTGCGCTCGGCGTTTCGGGGTTGAGCGCTTCCGTAGCCCTGCACCACCACCGTGAACACGCGCGAGTCGCTGCAGCTGGAGGTAGCGGTCGAAACACGCATGAATCCCGGGGCCTGATAACGCGCGCGATCATAGGGAATTCGCACGCCTCTGCTGAAGCGAGTTAAGTTAAGCCGCCTTCAGCCAGAACACGTCGGTTTGACCTTGACGCAGTTCGCGGCCTCCACTACCAGTTCCTCGGCTCAAAGCGCTGAGTCCGAGGCTTGTCTGCTCGACACCATTCAGCAGGAGATGGAGCGCCTTCCGGGTGGCACCCGGCGTCTGGCGGTGCAGTTGCGTCTGGCCCTCGATCCGCAGTGGATCTGGGCCGTCCTCACGGATTACGACAGCCTCAGTCGCTTCATTCCAAACCTCCAAACGTCGCGTCTGCTCTGGCGGCGGGCCAATGTGGTGGGGCTGGAGCAGGAAGGTGCCCAGACGTTTATGGGTCTGCGCTTTAAGGCTCGGGTTCAGTTGGAGCTCACTGAACATGTCGAGGAGCGCTGCCTTTCCTTCGTGATGGCCAAGGGCGATTTTCGCCGTTTCGAAGGCTCCTGGCGTATCGGCGTGGATGGCCAGGCCACCACGCTGCTTTATGAGCTCACGGTTCAAGGTTGCGTGGGCATGCCGATTGGCCTGATCGAGCAGCGTCTGCGCGAAGACCTGGCGGCCAATCTGCGCGCTGTGCAGCAGGAAGCCCAGCGCCGTGCCACGGCCTTGGCTGCCCTGGTCTGATCGCGAGCCGTTGCTTTGTGGGCACAAAAAAAGCGGCTCATGGCCGCTTTCTCTTTGCATACCCCCAAGGGGATTCGAACCCCTGTCGCCTCCGTGAAAGGGAGGTGTCCTAGGCCTCTAGACGATGGGGGCTAGGACTCGGAAGTCGTGAAGGGCGGATGCCCTTGCGCCGCTTGGCTTTTCAGCCGCGCCTCCGATGGGAAGAAACTACGGGTCAGGGGTGCCCTTCGTCAATGGTGCGGCTGCTGAGTGGTGATCAGCTGGCGCTCTGCCCATCCCAGACCGGCACGGTGAAGTAAAAACAGGCTCCCTCGCCGGGTTCTGAGACAACCCAGATTCGGCCACCGTGCACGTCCGTGATGCGCCGGCACACCGATAGACCCACCCCAAAGCCGGAGGTGTTCGAGGAGGTCTGGGGGAGTCGTACCCGCTCCAGGAAGATCCGCTCCTGCTCGTCGCGCGGGATCCCGGGACCGGAATCGCAGACGCTCACCTGCAGCCACTGGCTGGTGCGGTGCAGGATCGTGAGGCTGACGTGGCCGCCGTCGGGTGTGAATTTGAAGGCGTTCTCAAGCAGGTTGAGCAACACCTGGCGCATCCGCCGCTGATCGGCAAACACATCCGGTAGGTCGGTGGGGATGTCGGTGAGCAGCTCCAGGCCGCGGCCCACCCAGAGCTTCTCCAGCTCGAGGATGGCCTCTGCGGCGACCGGGCCCAGGGCGAGGCGCTGCGGGTTGAACAGGGCTTCCCAGCGGGTGGTGCCCACTTCAAGCAGATCCTTGGACAATTGCTCGATGTCATCGAGCCGCCGGCCGAGCACGTCGCGGAAGCGGGTCTGGTCGATCTGACCGAGGTTGAGGCTCTGCAGCGCCAGCTTGGAGGCGGTGAGCGGAGTGCGCAGCTCATGGGCCACCATTCGCAGCAACCGCTCCTGCACGCGGAGGCGCTCAATCAGGGTTTCGTTCTCTTGCCGCAGCACCAGCAGCTGATCTTCCAGTTGCAGTTCGCGCTGGGTGCGGCTGCCATCGCTTTCCGCCGGTCGCAGGCTGATGCCCAGGCCGCTCACCACCTCCAGTTGCTGCCAGCGGGGCAACCAGTTCCGCAGTTGTTGCAGCAGCGTGTTGCCGGCAAACACCTGTTTTGGCGTCGGCTCCAGCTTGATCAGCGCCGGTGTGGCCACCAGGCGGTGCAGCTCCAGCAGCTCGGGGCGTTCAGCTGGGTCGGCGATCTCCAGGCTCACATCGAAGCCGAAGTCTTGGTTTTCCAGGAAGCTCACCAGTCCCCGCAGGTCTGGGGTGGCGCGGTGGTGGGGGGCCGCCACCAGCAGCAGCTTCAGATGCTTGCGCTGTCCGGCGTCTCCGTCGAGTTGGGCAGACAGGTCAAAGCCTGCTCCCCGGCGGCGATCAAGCCGCAGTTGCGGCTGGGATGGCGCGCTGAGAGGGGAACGGCTGGATTGAAGCTCGTCGGGGGTCTGTTCCCCTGCGGCTGGCACCGACCCGCTGAATCTGCAGAAATTGTGGTTTCACCTTATGAGGTTTGGCCAGATCTGCCAGGGCCGCTATGACG
Organism: Cyanobacteriota bacterium; assembly: GCA_041174205.1. Taxonomy (GTDB): domain Bacteria; phylum Cyanobacteriota; class Cyanobacteriia; order PCC-6307; family Cyanobiaceae; genus Vulcanococcus. The sequence goes on from JBEDHJ010000092.1 coordinate 4,217, forward strand.
ACTGTGATGAGACGTTGTCCTGAGGAACGCCGTGTCCCGACCGCGTGAGCTTGTGACACGTGTGCATCCGGTGGTTTCGCAGCCACCGGCGCCTCTCACCAGCCGCATTCAGCTCGACAACACCCTGCGCCGCTGGTTCAACCGCAACCTCGGCCTCTGGCGCTCACGCCGTCAGTACTTCTTCCCCGATGACGAGGTGCTGCGGGTCGACATGTTGCTGCGGGTGCAGACCTTCGAGGATCAGGCGGAATCGGAACCCCGCTATCGCTTCACTTGGTGGCCGGAGAAGGAATACGACTTCTTCGAGATCAAACCCCGCTACGTGCGCGAAGGGGTGATGGATGCCTCCCTCTGCGGTCATCAGCTGCGCCGCAGCCGTGGCTACCTCTGTGGGTCTCCCACCAAGAGTCAGATCCGCCAGGCCGACGAGCACGAGCTGGTCTTCGAATCGCATTACCAGGCTTGGGACATCCTCGAGCACATCCGCTTGGTGGATCAGGACCGGTTCCGGGCGCGCTCGATCTATTCCTGGTGCGACGGCAACCTGGAACTGGTGGAAATGCACCACGAGATCCGCTTGGAAGGTGCTGGCCCACCGCTGCCGGCCGGATCCTGATGGCGATTTGAGCGTTCTGCAGCAGGATTGGCAGCAACACTGCTTGATCTGCGTGCGCTCCTCCGCCAGTCGCCTCGGCCTGTTGCTGCTGCCCCTCGCCTTGTGGCTGGCTCCAGTGGCCGCCAGCGCGGCCCCTGCCTCTGAGGTCGATATGAGCCTCTACACCCGCATCGGCGCCCTGAATGTGTGCATCTCCCGTGCCGCTGGCATCGAGTTCGACAAGGCTGTCGCCGTTGCCGGAGAAACCATCGCCCAGGTGATTCAGGGCCAGCACGATGGGGCGATCGCCCAGGTGGGTCCCAAGCCGCTCACCATCGATGAGCTGCGTAAGGGCGCCATCAATTCCGCCGTGCTCGGTGCGGTCGAGGTGTGCCCCGATGAAGTGCCCGCCGACGTGCGCAAGAAGGTGGAGGACGTCCTGAAGAACCGCACGGCTGCTCCGGCTCCTAAGGCTGCTCCCGCCACCAAGCCTGCTCCCGCCACCAAGCCAGCACCGGCGAGTAAGCCGGCTGCTGCTCCCGCCCAAAAGCCCTGAGCACGATCCCGCCTCGTTGCGTCGTCCCATGGCCACCATCCGTCTCGCCGATTACCGTCCGGCTCCTTGTCTGATCAGCCACACCAACCTCTTGGTGCAGCTGTATGCGGATCACACCCTGGTGGAGACGGAGCTGCAGCTGCAGCCCAATCCCGCCGCTGAACCCGGCCCCCTGGAGCTCCAGGGGGTGGAGCTGGAGTTGCTCAGCCTTGAGCTGGACGGCACGGCGCTGGATGCCGGTGCCTATCGGATGGAGCCGGAGCGACTGGTGCTGTTGGATCCACCGGCTCGGCCCTTCACCCTGCGCAGCCGTGTGCGCATCCATCCGGAGAGCAACACCAGCCTCGAGGGGCTGTATGTGAGCGGCGGGATGTTCACCACCCAGTGCGAGGCCGTGGGTTTCCGCCGCATCACCTTTCACCCTGATCGGCCTGATCTGCTGAGCCGCTTCCGGGTGCGGATCGAGGCGGAGCAGGCCAGCTCTCCGGTGCTGCTTTCGAACGGCAACTGCATCGAAACCGGCCCACTGCCCCAGGGGCGTCATTACGTCATCTGGGAAGACCCCTTCCCCAAGCCCTCTTATCTGTTTGCCCTGGTGGCCGGCCGGCTGGAGGAGGTGCGTGATCAGTTCATCACCCGCAGCGGCCGCACCGTGCAGTTGCGATTACACGTGGAGCCCGGCGATACGCCCTTCACCGCCCACGCCATGGCTTCGCTGAAGCGCTCGATGCTCTGGGATGAGCAGCGCTACGGCCTGGAATACGACCTCAACGAGTTCAATATTGTTGCCGTGCGCCATTTCAACATGGGCGCCATGGAGAACAAGAGCCTCAATATTTTCAACTCCAAACTGGTGCTTGCCGATGCGGCGACGGCTACCGATGCGGAGCTCGAGCGTATCGAAAGTGTGATCGCCCATGAGTATTTCCATAACTGGACAGGCAACCGCATCACTTGCCGCGACTGGTTCCAGCTCTCATTGAAGGAGGGCCTCACGGTGTTCCGCGATGCCAGCTTCACGGCGGATCTGCATTCGGCTGCGGTGAAGCGGATTGAAGATGTGTCGTTGCTGCGTAACACCCAGTTCCGCGAAGATGCTGGTCCAACGGCCCATCCAATTCAGCCCGATCACTATCAGGCAATTGATAATTTCTATACCACCACGATCTATGAAAAAGGATCCGAGGTGATCCGCGCTCTCCACACCTTGCTGGGTGAGGAGACGTTTATGCGCGGCATGGCTCTGTATGTGAGCCGTCACGACGGCACCGCTGCCACCTGCCAAGACTTTGTGCAGGCCATGCAGGATGCGGCCGAACAGGCCTGGGCTGCCGGCGCTCCATTGCCCCGCTTTGACTTCGCGCAATTCCGGTATTGGTACAGCCAGGCCGGTACTCCCCAGCTGCAGATCGAGCGCCACTGGGATGAGCAGCAGGGCCGCCTCAGCCTCACGGTTCGCCAACACACGCCACCAACGCCGGGACAGCCGCACAAGCAGGACGCGGTGATTCCGCTCGTGCTGGGCCTGGTGGGCCAAGCCGGTGAGCCTTTGCTGCTGCAGCTGCAGGGGGAAAGCCACCATCAAGCCACGGCGGCCAGTCTGCCCCTCAGCTGGGGGCAGGCCAGTCGTTTGCTGGTGATTGATCAGGCCGAGCAGCAGTTCTGCTTCGAGGGGTTGGAGCCCCATAGCCATCCGCCCGCACTGTCGTTGCTGCGGGGGTTCTCGGCTCCGGTGAAGCTGGAGCTGGAGCGCGGCAGCAACGAGCTTCTGCATTTGCTCGCCTGCGACAGCGAACCGTTCGCCCGCTGGGATGCCGGCCAGGTGTTGTTGCGCCAGGCGGTGTTGGAGCGCGCCGGCGGTGCCCCCAATGACGAACTCGAGGAGGGCCTGGTGGCGGCCTTCGAGCGGATCCTGGCGGAGGTGGGTCTGTGTGATGCCAACCGCAGCATGCTGCTTGCTCTGCCCGGGCTGCCCGAGCTGGAGGATGCGGCCCTGGCTGCCGGCGGTGTCTCGGATCCGCCTGCTCTCTTCCAGGCGCTCCTGGATCTGCAGGAGCGCTTCGGCCGCGAGCTCGCCGCCCCGCTCGAGCAGACGCTGGAGCGCTGCCGCCCCCAGTGGTTGCTGGCCTGGCCCGATGGGGTGGGCGATCGCGCGCTCACCGCCACCGCCTGGAGCTGGCGTGTCGCGGCAGGTGATCTGGGGGTGCGGGCCGAAGCCGCGGCGGCGGTGGGCGGCCCCTCGATGACCCTGGCCCGGGCCGGTTTGCGGGCCCTGCAATGCCATGACACCCCGGAGCGGGCTGCGGCCACGGCGGCCTTCTACGAGCGCTGGCAGGACAAGCCGGTGATCCTCGATGCCTGGTTTGCTCTGGAAGCCTCGGCGCCTTTCGGTGATGGTGTGGCGCGGGTACAAGCGCTGCTGGAGCATCCGCGCTTCGACCCGGCGGCACCCAATTCCCTGCGGGCCGTGCTGGGGGGCTTCGCCGGCAATCCAGCCCAGTTCCATGCCCTCGATGGCCGCGGCTATCAGTTCATGGCTGAGCGCATCGCCTGGCTGGATCAGCGCAATCCGATCACGGCCTCACGCATGGCCAAGGTGTTCAGCCGCTGGCAGAGCTATGGCCCCGAGCGCAGCGCTCGCATGCGCGAGGCGCTGGAGCAGTTGGCCGCCGCCGACCTTTCGGCCAACAGCCGTGAGGTGGTGCAGCAGTGCCTAGCGGGTTGAGAGGGGCTCGCTGAACAGGTTGCGGTGCAGCCGCCCAAAGGCCTGGCGTCGGGTTGCACCGCCCTCTGGGCCGGCGTATTGCCCCCAGAGTCCCTCCCAGTAGAAGTAGATGACGCCGTGGCCGCGCTCGGCTGCCAGCTTCACCTTCTCGCTCAGGGTGGGGATCGGGGTGGTGCGGCCACCGAAGCCCGACAGGATGCCGATTTCCACGGGAATGCCCCAGCTGCTGGCCTTCACCAGCGCGGGTTGCTCCAGATCCCGCTGAAACCCCTGCAGCGAATAGGCGTAGTTCTGCACCACCAGCTCATCGATCAGGCCGCCTAGGGCCCAAAGCTCCCAGTCCTGGAGCCAGTTGTTGTAGGCAAAGCGAAAGGGGCCCGGGGAGAGACTCACGTAGGGGCTGCCCTGGCCGCTGCGCTTCAGCGTGGCGCGCAATTCCCGCAGCAGGCCGCTCAGCTGTTTGCGGCGCCAGGTCATCCAGGCTCGGTCGGCGTGGTTGTCGGGGGGCTCTTGACCGGTGTCGCGTTTGTAGAGCTCGCGGCTGTAGGGGTCGTAGCCCAGCTCCACCGGCCAGGCGAAGTGGTCATCGAGCTGGATGCCATCCACCTTGCAGCGCTGCACGATCTCGCTGATGAGGCCAAGAAAGCGTTCACGCACTCCGGGATGGGCGGGGTTGAGCCAGACCATCTCCTTGCCATGCATCGTCACGGTGCTGCTGCCATCGCGCTTCTGCAGCACCCATTCGGGGTTCTGGCGCACCACCGCAGCCTCGGCGGGCTCCATCAAGCCGTACTCAAACCACGGGATCACCCGCAGGCCGCGGCGGTGGGCTTCGCTGGTGATGCGGCAGATGGGATCGTGCCGGGCACCTGCCTGGGCCAGGGCGGGCTCGATCGGTGCCCAGCGGCTTCGGTGAAAGGTGGTGCCCCGGCTCCAGACGTTTGGGTACAGCGTGTTGAAGCCAGCACCCGCCAGCTCGGCCACGGCCCGGTCGATGCGTGCTGGGTCGTAATACAGCGGGCTAGGGCTGTTGGTGAGCCACACGCCAACGCGGCGTGCCTCGCTCCAGGCGGCCGCCGGAAGCAGGGAGGAGAGGGTCAGGGCTGCGGCGGTGAGCCAGCGGCGGCGTTGCCCTCGGCTCAACGGAACATCGAGCTCACAGAGCTCTCATCGTGGATGCGCCAGATGGCCTCTCCGAGCATGTTGGCCACCGACAGCACCTGCAACTGCGGGAAGCGGCGGTCCTCTCCGAGAGGAATCGAGTTGGTGACGATGACCTCTTCGAACAGCCCGGGTGCCGAAAGGCGCTCAATCGCTGGACCAGAAAACACGGCATGGGTGGCACAGGCCAACACGCGGGTGGCGCCCCGCTCCCGCAGCAGCCGCGCCCCGGCGCAGATGGTGCCTCCGGTGTCGATCATGTCGTCGATCAGGATCGCCGTCTTGCCCGCCACATCGCCGATCACCGTGAGGCTTTCGGCCACGTTGTGACCGGAGCGGCGCTTATCGATGATCGCCAGCGGTGCGTCCTTCATCTGTTTGGCGAAGGCCCGGGCTCGTGCCACACCGCCCACATCGGGGGAGACCACCACCACATCCCCGAAATCACGGCCGGCCAGATAATCCACCAGCACCGGTGACCCGTAAATGTGGTCGCAGGGAATGTCGAAGTAGCCCTGGATCTGGGCGGAGTGCAGGTCCATAGCCAGGACGCGATCCACCCCCGACACCGCCAGCAGGTTGGCCACGAGCTTGGCGGTGATCGATTCGCGGCCCGCGGTCTTGCGATCGGCTCGGGCGTAGCCGTAGTAGGGGATCACGGCGGTGATTTGCCGGGCGGAGGCCCGTTTGCAGGCATCCACCATCACCAGTAGCTCCATCAAGTGATCGTTCACCGGAGCGCAGGTGGGCTGGATCAGAAACACATCACAGCCACGGATCGATTCCTGGATCTGGATGTAGAGCTCGCCGTCGGCAAAGCGCTTGATCACGCGCGGGCCATCGGGCACGCCCAGATAGGCGCCAATCTCGCGCGCCAGGGCCTGGTTGGCAGTGCCGCTGAATAGGCGCAGCCGCCTGGTGTCATGGGCCACGTGCGCCTGATCGACCCGTTCTGCGGTCAGGAAACTGGTCACGGCGGCCGCTGGCGCGAACGGTGGAACCCCGATCGTAGAAGCCGCCCGGTTCCTTGGCCCAACGTCGTCGATGCACACCTCCCCCTCGAAGGCCCGCTCGAGCGGCAGCAGCTGGCCTTCTGCTGGTCTGGTGCTGGTGGCACCTGGGGGTGTGGCCGATCAGCACGCCGCGCAGCGCTTGGCGGATCTGTTGCAGCTGCGGCGGCTGCCGTTGTGTCCCGCCTCGGCCGATGCCAACACGGTTCTGGCGGCCTTGGCCCAGGAACAGCCGGGCTGGCTGCAGCCCCTGCAAGCCGATCCGGCGGCGGATCGCGAGGGGGAGGGCTGTTGGGTTGAACGGCTCGCAGCCTGGCGGCAGCCTGTGCTGCTGTTGGTCCCGGCAGCGCAGGTGGGCGCCGGTCCTGATCGGGCCTACAGCGCACTGATGCATCAGGAGGCAGCGCCCCTGCTGGGCCTGGTGCAGTTGGCTGGTGCCTGGCAGCCGGAGCGCCGCCGCAGTGATGGGTTGAGCTGGTTGGGGTGGTTGCCGGAGTCGGATGGCCCGGCGGGAAGCGCTGAAGACCTAGCGCTTCAGGAGCTGCGTCTGCAGCTGCGGCGGTGCTGGGGGGTTATTGCGGCCAGGGCTTCTGCGCCCGCGCATCCAGCTGCCTGAGGGGGTTCTTCGGCTGCAGCGCCGGTTTGAGGGGCAACGTTTCGAACTCCACCTGTTCACCAGGACGCAGGGCAGCCGCCAGCAGGCTCAGCGCTTCGCTGGTGGTGAGGTTGGTCTCCACCACGTTCTGAAGGTTCGCCACCAGGTCGGGCAGCTGCCGTAGTTGCTGCTGCTGGCCCATCTGGCGCAGCACGCTTTCCACCGCCATCTGCTGGCGATCACGCCGCCGTTCCTCGCCGCTGTCTTCATCCCGGAAGCGCAGCAGCTGCTCCACCTGCTGGCCATCGAGCACCTGCAGGCCGCCATCCAGTTGGATCCGGTAGTTCTGGCTGCGGTCCCGGTAGCGCATGCTGCGGTCCGGGGAGAGTTCCACCCGGCCCAGGCCATCCACCAGTTGACGCAGGGCGCTGCGCGGCAGCACCAGATAGCGATCGGGTTGGCCCTGAGGCAGCCCCACCAGCTGAGCGGCGGCCCCGGCCACTAGGGCCGGTCCGCCTCGCCTGAACAGGCTGCCCAGGGCCACCGGTTGCTTGTCCCCCGGCAATCGCACCGCCGTTTCCACCGGCAGGCTCATCAACCGCAGCGGGCCCTGGGGGTTCACCTGCACCAGCAGCAGGGCGTCGCTGTTGGCGGGGCCCCGTGGAGCGGCCCCATTCACCACCTGGCCGGGGCGGTCCGCATCGGAGCCGATCAACAGCACGCTGATCGGACGGTTGGGGAGCTCCCCGAGATCGGAGGCGCTGGGTGGGCCGTCATCCCTGACGGCGCGGTCGGCTTCCGGCCAGATCAACCCCAGCAGCACCAGGCTGCCGGCCAGGCCCACCCCGGCGGCCAGCAAGCGAAGACCGGCGCGCACACGGGCGCGGCGCGGCGGGCGTGGCTGGGCGGGAGCCAAGGCGTGGGGGCATGAACAATCGCCCCACTTTGGCCGAGCTCGGTGGTTTTGCTGCCCTGCCGGTGATGGCGCTCGATAGGTTGTGACGCCGCACCATCCCGCTGCCGTCCTGCCCGGCCGGCCCCGCGCCTTTGACTTCTGCTGCTTCCGCGCCCCACGAACGCGCCAAACCGCTGGCCAAGGGCAGCGTGTACCCCGCCAAAGATCTCTGCAGCCAGTGCGGCCTGTGCGACAGCCGCTGGGTGGCCTATGTGAAGGACAGCTGCGCTTTTCTGCACCAGCGTTTCGAGGCCATGGAAACGGCGGCCCATGGCCGTAGCCGCGATCTCGACAACGAAGACGAGCTCTATTTCGGTGTGCAGCAGCGCATGCTCACCGCCCGCTTGCAGCAGCCGATCGAAGGGGCCCAGTGGAGCGGCATTGTCAGCCGCATCGGTGTGCGCGCCCTGGAAACGGGCCTCGTCGATGCGGTGCTCTGCGTGGGCCAGAGCGAGGACGATCGCTTCACGCCGGTGCCGCGCCTCGCCCGCACGCCGGAGGAGGTGCTGAGCGCTCGGGTCAACAAGCCCACCCTCTCGCCCAACCTTGAGGTGCTTGAGCAGCTACCGGGCAGTGGCATCAAGCGCCTGCTGGCGATCGGTGTGGGCTGCCAGATCCAGGCCCTGCGGGCTGTGCAACCCACCCTGCCGCTCGATGAGCTGTTCGTGTTGGGTCTGCCCTGTGTCGACAACGTCTCGCGGCAGGGGTTGCAAACCTTCCTGGAGAGCACGGTGAGCTCGCCGGACACGGTGGTGCACTACGAGTTCATGCAGGATTTCCGTATTCACTTCCGCCACAGCGATGGCCGCGAAGAGACGGTGCCCTTCTTCGGCCTCGACACCCCCAAGCTGAAGGACGTCTTCGCCCCCAGCTGTCTGAGCTGCTTCGACTACACCAACGCCGGTGCAGATCTGGTGGTGGGCTACATGGGCGCCAGCTTTGGCCGCCAGTGGATCACGGTGCGCAATCCCAAAGGTCAGCAGCTGCTGGATCTGGTGGAGGCTGAGCTGGATGCGGCGCCAGTGAGCAGCAGCGGCCAGCGTCAGGCGGCGGTGCAGCAGGGCATCGAGGCCTATGACAAAGCGGTGAAGCTGCCGATCTGGGTGGCCAATCTGATTGGCTTTTTCGTTGAGCGCTTCGGGCCGAAGGGGCTCGAATACGGCCGCTTCTCCATCGATTCCCACTTCACCCGCAATGCCGTGTGGCTGCGGCGGAATCATCCTGACAAGGTGGAAGAGCACATTCCGGCCTTTGCGCGCCGGATCATCAGCCGCTATCGGCTTCCTGATTGATGCGAAGAGCCGGCGTTCTGCTCCATCCCACGGCTCTGCCCGGCAGCCACGCCTGTGGCACGTTCGGGGCGGTGGCCCATCAGTGGCTGGATCAACTCGGTGACCACGGCATCAAGGCTTGGCAGCTGCTGCCCCTGGCGCCCACCGACGGTCTGGGCTCGCCCTACAGCTCCCCCAGCGGCTTTGCGCTCAATCCCTGGCTGCTCGATGCCGAGTTGCTGTTGGCCGACGGGCTGATTGATCAGGCCGATCTACAGGTGTTGCCCCGAGGTGGCGACTCCCACCGGCTCGAGCTGGATCTGGCCCAGCAGCGAGCCTTTGCCCTC
>JBEDHJ010000093.1:0-2507 GCA_041174205.1 Cyanobacteriota bacterium
GATCGCAACTGCTTCAGCCGGCGCGGCAACAACCAAGCCAGCCGCCGGGGCGGGGCCAGACCCAGGCAGAAGGTGAGACAGCCCGGCTCAGGCAACTCCGCAATCACACCGCGCTGCATCAGCCATGCATCGGCCTCCAGACCATTGATCCCCAGGGCAGCTGTGTGAAGACAAAGGCGCAGGGGATCCTGACTGGGCAGCAGCGGCAGGCCAGCGCGTTCCAGGCTGCTGCGCACACTCAGGGCACGATCCAACGCGATGGCGAGCTGACGGCGGCCGGCGTTGCTGTGCAAATGGGCCAACGACGCAGCGGCTGAAGCCAACAGCAGAGCGCTGGGGCTGGAGGTCTGCAGCCAGAGCAGAGCGCGCTCGATCGCAGCGGTGCGCGCTGGGTCCGATCCAAAACTTTGCAGCAGCGCCGCGCTCTGAGCCAGGCCGCCGGCGGCCTTCTGCAACGACTGCACCACGAGATCGGCACCGCAAGCCAACCCGGCAGGAGGCAGACGCGGATCCAGCCCTAGGTGAGCGCCATGGGCCTCATCCAGCAGCACCGGCAAGCCGCGCTGATGCACAGCGGCCACTAGAGCCTCCAGATGGCCCACCTGGCCCTGATAGCTGGGCGAAACAAGCACCACCGCCGCCAGGGGGCCCGTCGTTAGGGCCTCCGCCAGGTGCCGCGCCAACGCCGCCGGCGTTGGCGGCAACCACAAGCCCGTGGCCGGATCGAAGGGCAAATCAAACAGCACCGGCCGCAGCTGACCGAGCAAACAGCCATGCAGCAGCGAGCGATGCAGGTTGCGCGGCAGCAGCACCCGATCACCAGGCTGGGCCAGGGCCAACAAGGCCGCCTGCAGCAGACCGCTGGCACCATTGACCCCAAACCAACAGCGCCGCGCACCCAACCGGGCCGCAGCCTCAGCCTGGGCCTCGGCCACCGCGCCATCGGCCTCCAGAGGTCCGCCGATCTCGGGCAGCTCCGGCAGATCCCAGCGCCCAGGCGGCAGCCGCAGCAACCGGCGCAAGGCCGGGGCCAGGGCTTGTCCGCGGCCGTGGGCAGGCAGATGCAGGGGCAGAGGTGGTGGCGCCCCGCCCAGACGCTCCAACAGAGCCATGGCTAAACGGACGCGCTTTCTAGAGTTTGACCGCATCCCAACCGCCGCATCGACCTTGAGCAGCCCCGCCCATCGCTACGACCCCGGGGCTGATCTGCGCTGGCTGCTGCTGCGCCCCTGGCTTTTGATCAGCCGGCTGATCGTGCTGCTCAGCCAGCTGCTGGGACCCTTGTGCTGGTGCTGCAAGGCGGCAGCCGTGACCCGAAGGTGCAACAACGGCTGGGCCAGCGCATCTTCACCACGCTCACCAACCTGGGCCCCTGTTTCATCAAGCTCGGCCAGGCCCTCTCAACCAGGCCTGATCTGGTGCGGCGCGACTGGCTTGATGAGCTCACCAAGCTGCAGGACAACCTTCCCGCCTTCCCCCACAGCATTGCCCTCAAGACGATCGAGGAGGAGCTGGGCGCTCCCGTCGAGCAGCTGTTTGAGGACTTCCCCGATTACCCCGTGGCCGCCGCCAGCCTCGGCCAGGTGTACCGGGCCAAACCCGTGGGAGGGAGCTGGGTGGCGGTGAAGGTGCAGCGCCCCAACCTCACCCGGCAACTGCGGCGCGACATGGTGCTGATCCGGTTGCTGGGGGTGATGGCCGCGCCCTTGCTGCCCCTCAACCTCGGCTTCGGCCTCGGCGACATCATTGATGAGTTCGGCCGGTCCTTGTTTGAAGAGATCGACTACCGCCGCGAAGCCGACAACGCCGAGCGCTTCGGGCGCCTGTTCGCCAGCAACCCGGCAGTGATCGTGCCGCGGGTGGACCGCAGCCTCTCAGCCCAGCGGGTCCTCAGCACCACCTGGATCAACGGCACCAAGCTGCAGCAGCGCCAAGAGCTCGAGGCCCAGCGCCTCGACCCAGCCTCGCTGATCCGCACAGGCGTGATTTCAGGGCTGCAGCAACTGCTCGAATTCGGCTACTTCCACGCCGATCCACACCCCGGCAACCTCTTTGCCTTGCCGGGCAAAACCGGAGCGCTGGGCCACCTGGCCTATGTGGACTTCGGAATGATGGATTCGATCAGCGACCGTGACCGACTCACCCTGACCGGCGCCGTGGTGCACCTGATCAACCGCGACTTCAGGGCCCTGGCCCAGGATTTCGTTGATCTGGGGTTCCTCAACCCCAACACCAATCTCAACCCGATCGTGCCAGCCCTGGAAGAGGTGCTCGGTGGGGCGCTGGGCGACAACGTGGGCTCCTTCAACTTCAAGGCGATCACCGATCGCTTCTCGGAGCTGATGTATGCCTATCCCTTCCGCGTGCCAGCGCGGTTTGCACTGATCATCCGCGCCGTCGTGAGCCAGGAGGGTCTGGCCTTACGCCTCGATCCCAGCTTCCGGATCATCCGCGTGGCCTACCCCTATGTGGCCAAGCGCTTGCTGGCCGGCGACACCGCCGAGATG
>JBEDHJ010000094.1:0-6995 GCA_041174205.1 Cyanobacteriota bacterium
GAGAACAGGGAGCCACCGAACACACCAGCCACACCAAGCATGTGGAAGGGGTGCATCAGGATGTTGTGCTCAGCCTGGAACACCAACATGAAGTTGAAGGTGCCGCTGATCCCCAGGGGCATACCATCCGAGAAGGAGCCCTGACCGAAGGGATAGATCAGGAACACGGCAAAGGCGGCCGACAGCGGGGCGCTATAGGCCACGCAGATCCAGGGGCGCATGCCGAGCCGGTAGGACAGTTCCCACTGACGGCCCATGTAGCAGGAGATGCCCAGCAGGAAGTGGAACACCACCAGCTGATAAGGGCCGCCGTTGTAGAGCCACTCATCGAGAGAGGCGGCTTCCCAGATCGGATAGAAGTGCAGGCCAATGGCGTTGCTGCTGGGGATCACAGCGCCGGAAATGATGTTATTGCCGTAGATGAACGAACCGGCAACGGGTTCACGGATGCCATCGATATCAACCGGGGGAGCGGCGATAAAGGCAACGATGAAGCAGATGGTGGCCGACAGCAGGCAGGGAATCATCAGCACACCGAACCAACCCACATAAATGCGGTTATCGGTGCTGGTGACCCACTCACAAAATTGTGACCAGGAGCTGGAGCGGCCGCTGCGAAGGGCAGTGGTCATGGATGAATGACTCCAAAGAGTCGAATCAGAGCATTTGCCACAGATGCGGCCCCGTTACGCTACGGAGAGCGCCAAACAATTCCCGGAAGCAAAAATTAAATTCGCTCAGCTACATGCAACTTCATGAATCAGTTCATGAAGGCTTCACATTCAGGGAGTTGTCGGGCTGAGTCGGAAGGGGCCCTCTTGCTGCTGTGCCCAGCGTTGCGCTTGTTGCAGGAATGCTGACCAATCCAGTTTTTCAGCATCAGCGGCCTGCGCCACCAACAGAGGCGCCTGCCGCTGCAGCAGGAGTTCGAGTTCGGCTTCAGGAACACCAGCCGCCAGGGCCATGTAATCCGCCATGGCCCGCCCCACCACCCGGGTGAGATAGGCCGCACTCAACGCCTGCAAAGCGCTACCCACCAGCCAGGTGGCGCCATGGAGCTTCACCAGCGAAGCCAGGGCTTGGCTGCTCCACTCCACAACGCCAAGGGTGAGAGCAGCCTTGGCCAGATGCATCGCTGCGGCCTGCAATTGCTCCAGCGACCACGGGCATTCCCAGAGCCGGGCCATCTCCTGCAGCATCAGACCGTTGGCGGCAGCCAGCACCAGCAGGTCGAGGCTGGGCAGCGGGGCCACCACCACGCCGGCCGCAACGGTCCATTGGGTGCGCTGGAGGAGCTGCTGCCACTCGCGGCGGCGCAGCGCCTCAAGCTCCAATTGCCAATGGCTGTGGAGCTCCTGCAGGCAGCGCTGCTGGGTGAGTTGACGCTGCGGGGAGCCACAGAGCGCAATGCGTTCAGCCAGTGGGGCTAATTCTTCGCCCAACCCCTCGGGCTTCTCAGGAGTCCAGGGCCAGCAGCTGCCGCGGAGACGTTCCGGCAGCTGCAGCTGCAACTGCTGGAACCATGGGGCCCAATCACCCACAGACGGGCGATCCACCAGCAGCAAAACGCTCTGGTCCTCCGGGAGGGCTTCCAACCAACGCAAATCCGCAGCCTTGAGCGGCAGATCGAGCCGATACAGGAGCAGATCGCATTGCCGGAACGAATCCGGCCAACGCCACTCTTCGCTGCAGGGAGGCAGAGGGTGACTGCGCAAGACCCGCAACGGCGACGGAGAGGGACAGTGCTGCAGTAACGCGTTCTGCAGGACGTCGGTCCAACCGGCAATCCCGACCAGTCCGAGAGCGAGGTGGGGGTCCTGCAGACGACGCTGAAGCTGTTGCAACTGCTGCCGGCGCTGTTCCTGCGCTCCTGGCTGGGGTGAAAGCTCCAGTCGCTCGAAGCTTTCGAGCACGGCCTGGCAGCGTTCCAACCAACCCTCAACGCTGCTGGGCAGCTGACGGCCACTGGGGCGAAGTTTGCTGCTCAACAGCCACAACCCTGTGGCGGCGGCCCCCAGGCTCACGATGGAGGAGATCGCTCCATGGCTGCTCTCCAGCAGCAACACCCCAGCCCCAAGACCAGCGGCCAGAGGCCAGGAGCGCAGCAGCGGTTTGAGCAGGAATCCCCGCACAGAAGCTGAAGCCGTGGCCTGAGGGGTGTTCAAGGCTGCGGTGTCCTGCCGATGCGCGGAATCTCTTTAGCTCAACTGGTGTCAGCTGCCCAGACCCAATAGCTTGGGCGCACGTGTGCAAGCCGCCCGGCCGATGGGGATCGCCAGCAGCCAGCCGGCGCCAGACAACCGACGCGCGGTGCAGCGGGTGCTGTTGGTCGCCCTCGCTGTGAACGTGTCGATGACCCTGTTGAAGCTGGTGATCGGCTTGATGAGCGGCTCGCTGGCTGTGCTGGCCGATGCCATGCACAGCGCCACCGATGGGCTCTCGAGCCTGCTGGGTCTGATCACCAATGGCCTCTCCGATCCACGGCCGGATCGCGACCACCCCTACGGCCACGACAAATATGAGGGGCTGGGAGCCGTGGCGATCGCCGGCTTCATCCTGTTCACCGCCTTTGAAATCCTCAAAACCGCGTTGGAACGGATCCTGTCGGGCTTAACGCCTTTGCATCTGGATCGGCGGGATCTGTTGCTGTTGCTGATCGTTCTGGGCTTCAACATCCTGCTGGCGGGCTATGAGCGAAGCGAGGGACGACGCCTGGGCAGCCAGCTGCTGCTGGCAGATGCCAAACACACCACCAGCGACATCTGGACCACGGTGGTGGTGCTGGGCGGGCTGAGTGGAGCCCTGATCCTGCGGGTGAACTGGCTCGACGTGGCCCTGGCGGTGCCGCTCTGCCTGATGTTGCTGCGGGCCTGCTGGCAGGTGCTGCGCAGCAACTTGCCCTGGCTGGTGGATCAGATCGCCATCGCCCCTGAAGCCATCCACGAAGTGGCCATGGCCGTTCCGGGCGTGCTGAACGTGCATGACATCGCCAGCCGCGGGGTGCTGGGGCAGCGGGTGTTCATTGAGCTGCACATGGTGGTGGAGGCCAACGATCTCGCCACGGCGCACCGCATCACAGAGCTGGTGGAGGAGCACTTAGAAGCCCGCTTCGGCTCGGTGCGCTGCACCATTCACCTGGAGCCGCGCGAATACGCCATCGCTGAGATCACCTTCCGCGGAGCCCATGGCTGAGCTGTTAGCCACGCTCACACCTCGCCTGCAGCTTCAGGCCGATCAGCTGCTGGTTGAGCAACAGCGCCAGGACCATTGGCATGGTGGGTTGCCCGTGGCGCTGCTGGATCGTTGCTGGCTGCGGCTGCAGGTGGTGCCGGTGGACCGCCTCGCTGCCGTCTTGCCGCCAGATACCAGCGGCGATGCACCGGAGCTGGTGCGCTTCCGCGACCTGCAGCAGCAGGGACTGCCCCGGCTGGAGGCGCAGGAGCGCTGCTGGCAGGAATTTGGCCGCCGGCCTTGCTCTGAAGCCCTCCAACGCTTCTGGCAAGCCCAGGAACGGGGCAACCATGGCTGGACCCTCAGTGCCTACCTGCAGCTGCTGGAGCGTTACCGCCAGCAGCTGCAAGCGGAAGGCCCCACGCCCCTGCCCTTGCTGGTGCTGGCGCGCAGCGGCAGTGCAGAACACCATCAACTGCATTGGTGCTGGCCTGTGACGCCAGCCATAGGGCACACTTGCGCCTGATTTGATTAGGTGTGCGGCCATGGCCGACGGTGATGTCCAACCCAGCTCCAATCCCCGTGGCGGCCGTGGCCCCCGAGACGGGGCCGGGCGGGAACCCGGTGGCTTCCGGATTCGTCTGAGCGACAACGAAATGCGCGCCGCCCGGGCCGTGCAGGAGGCCTTTGGTCTGCGCTCCACCGTGGCAGCCCTTGGACTCTCGATCCGCACCGTTGCCCAACTGCTCGAGGAGGGCAAGCTCGATGAAGTGCTGGCCCAGCATCGGGCCAGCGGTGGTGGCCGTCCCAGTGGCGGTGGTGAGCGGCGTGGCCCCCGGCCGGAGCGCGGTGAACGGCCCTCCAACCGCCCCAACCCGTTCGCCCGTCCGGCCCGCCCTGCTGCTGCAGCCCCTGCTGCCGCTGCTGAGGTGGAACCTGCTGGCGATAGCGAGCCCGCTGCAGACGCCGTGATCGAGACCAGCGAGACCGCCAGCGCCGACGCCTGATCGCTGCAGGATGGTTCGCCGGAAAGCCCTCAAGGCAGAATCCGGCGAACCACCAGTGATCGCGCATGCCACGGGCCAGGGTTCTCTCAGGGGTTCAGCCCACCGGCTCTCTGCATTTGGGCAACTGGCTCGGCGCGATCCGCAACTGGGTGGACCTGCAGGACAGCCACGACACGTTCTTCTGCGTCGTGGACCTGCATGCGATCACCGTTCCCCACAACCCTGAGCAGCTGGCGGCTGACACCCGCAGCACCGCCGCGCTCTATCTGGCCTGTGGCATTGATCCCAGCAAGGCCACGGTGTTCGTGCAGAGCCACGTGCCTGCCCACAGCGAGCTGTGCTGGTTGCTGAACTGCGTCACTCCGCTCAACTGGCTGGAGCGGATGATCCAGTTCAAGGAGAAGGCCGTGAAGCAAGGAGACCAGGTCTCGGTGGGCCTGCTGGATTACCCAGTGCTGATGGCCGCCGACATCCTTCTCTATGACGCCGACCTGGTGCCAGTCGGCGAAGACCAGAAACAGCATCTGGAGCTGGCCCGCGACATTGCCCAGCAACGGATCAATGCCCGTTTTGCCCCAAAGGATGCAGAAGGGGAACCGATTCCAGTGCTGAAGGTGCCCGAACCGCTGATCCTCAAGGAAGGAGCACGGGTGATGAGTCTCACCGACGGGCGCAGCAAGATGAGCAAGAGCGATCCCAATGAGGGATCTCGCATCAACCTGCTTGACCCGCCTGAGCTGATCACCAAAAAGGTGAAACGAGCCAAAACCGACCCGATCATGGGCCTGGAGTTTGGCAACCCTGAGCGGCCGGAAACCGACAACCTGCTCGGGCTCTACGCCCTGCTCAGCGGCAAGGGGCGTGAAGCCGCCGCCACCGAGTGCAGCGCCATGGGCTGGGGCAGCTTCAAGCCATTGCTCGCCGAAACACTCGTCGAGTCGCTGCGTCCGATCCAGGAGCGCTACGCCGAACTGAGTCGCGACCCAGCCCAACTGGACCAGGTGCTGGAGCAGGGACGCGAGCGCGCCCAGACGGTGGCCCAGGCCACCCTGAATCGCACCCGCGAGGCCCTGGGCTTCCTGCCCGCGAGCCCGAGCCGGACCTGATCAATCTGGAAGGAAACATTAAGGGAGCTAATCGGAGTCGCCGCTGCCGCCGCCTCCAACGCAGCCGTCTCTCGCCTGTCGCGGCCGAGACTCGCCGGTTCCAGCCACCACAAAGCACACGCAAGTCTCAGTTGTCTAGACCTGCGGCAAGTCGGTCGCGGTTTGCAGCTACTGCCCTTCAGGCTCAGCAGACCTTGTTGTGTTGCCCTTGCGTCTGCGCCGTTCTCTGCCCTGTGGATCCCATCTCGCCACCGCCCCCACAGCTGCCGCCGCCATCGGCTTGCTGTTGTTGGCCGCTGGGCCTCTGGTGACCCCTTCCCTCGGCAGTGAGCAGGCTCAGGTGAGCCAGCCCTACGTGATCACGCCGAAGCGGCGTGCCCTGCTCAACACGATCCGCTTCGCTGAGGGAACCTGGAAGCAAGGGGAGGCCGGCTATCGCACCCTTTATGGGGGTGAACGTTTCAGCAACCTGGAGCGGCATCCGGAACGGCTGGTGGTGAAGCGCTACGCCAGCGCAGCGGCCGGTGCCTATCAATTCCTGCCTAACACCTGGCGAGAAGCGGCGACTCGACTCGAACTGGAAAGCTTCAATCCCCAGAACCAGGATCAGGCAGCCCTGTTTCTGGTGGACCGCCGCGGTGTGTTGGAGCAGATCGATCGTCAGGGACTCACCCGCGAAACCATGGCGGTACTGGCCAAAGAATGGGCCTCATTCCCCACGCTCGCTGGCCAGAGTGCTTATGGGCAGCCCGTGAAGCAGGCGGAATCGCTTCAGCGCTTCTACCGCAGCAATCTCCAGACTCTGGTGGCTCAGGCCTGAGGCCTGGCTCGCTGCTCCGGTGGGAGCTCCACACCGGCGATCCGCAACATCGCCGAAAGGTTCCACACCCGCATCATCAAGCGATGCCAGGGAGCCATGGCGTCCATATCAACGGCCATCGGCGTGGAGCAGGCAGCCCGCAGCGAACGGGTGGCCGCGATCGCTTGCAAGGCTTCCGACAGCTTGTCCCGCAGGCTCTGCTGTTCCTTGAGGGGCAGCAATGATTCAGGCGTGTGCTCCAGCAGCACCAGCCCCCGCTCAAACCAGAAGCAGAAGTCGTCGAAGAGCGAACTGAGCAACTGATCCAGCAGCTCGGCAGGTTCAGCATCCGGGCCGGAGGACGACGGCGATGGTGTGGGATCGATCACCCCGTCAGGGTAGAGATGACGCCAAATGCCCTGCGTAGGATCGGGGTTGCTACCCCGCTGCCGTGACCGCGACCCGTTCTGCCGCCCAGACCGCCACCGGCAGCGTCGCGACCACCACGGCCACTGACAGTGCCGCAGCCGGCGACATCACGCCGATCCATCTGCCAAAGACCAGCGAAAACGAGCAGCTGCTGCGCATCCGCCACTCGATGAGCCACGTGATGGCCATGGCGGTGCAGCGTCTGTTTCCCAAGGCCCAGGTGACGATCGGCCCCTGGACCGAGAACGGCTTCTACTACGACTTCGACAACCCCGATCCCTTCACGGAGGCCGATCTGAAGGCCATCAAGAAGGAGATGATCAAGATCATCAATCAAAAGCTTCCGCTCCAGCGCCTCGAGGTGAGCCGCGCCGAGGCTGAGGCCAAGATCAAGGCCCAGAACGAGCCCTACAAGCTCGAAATCCTCGCGGGCATCAGCGAGCCCATCACCCTCTACACCCTCGGTGAGGAGTGGTGGGACCT
>JBEDHJ010000095.1:0-3101 GCA_041174205.1 Cyanobacteriota bacterium
AGAGCAGCAGGGTGCCGCGGATCTTGCCTTCAGCTTCGGGCTGGCGGGCGATGCCCTCAACAGCGCCGCCTGCAGCGGTGCCCTGACCGATACCAGGGCCGATGGCGCCGAGGCCGACAGCCAGACCAGCGGCGACGACGGACGCGGCGGAGGTAATGGAATCCATGGTGGAACTAAGGATGGTGGGCGCTGGGAGAGCGCGGATCGGGACCGGGACGTTATCCCTGCGCCTGGGACATCTGGTGGGAACCGAGATGGGCCCGGATCGAGCCGGACCTGCGCGCAAGGAGTTTGCCAGACCGGCAGTTGCGGCCTGGCGGAATCACTGATGAATCAGTGGTGCTCTTCGTGCACCGCTTCGCCGATGTAGTAAGCGGCGAGGGTGGCGAAGATCAGAGCCTGAATGGCACTGGTGAACAAGCCAAGGAACATGGCGGGCAGGGGCACCACCAGGGGAACAAGGAAGGCCAACACGGCCACCACCAGTTCGTCGGCCAGGATGTTTCCGAACAGACGGAAGGACAGGGACAGAGGCTTGGTGAAGTCCTCGACGATCTTGAACGGGAGCATGATCGGCGTCGGCTCCACGTAGTACTCGAAATACCGGAAGCCCTTGCGGCTCAGGCCGGCATAGAAGTAGGCCAGCGACACCAGCAGGGCCAAAGCCACGGTGGTGTTGATGTCAGCGGTGGGTGCACCGAGTTCGCCGCTGGGCAGGTGGATCAGCTTCCAAGGAACCAGGGCACCGCCCCAGTTGCTGACGAAGATGAACAGGAACAGGGTGCCGATGAAAGGCAGCCAATCGCGGTAAGCCTTCTCACCGATCTGCTCGCGAGCCATGTCGCGGATGTAATCCCAGAGGAACTCCAGGAGGTTCTGCACACCGCGGGGATCGCGCTCCATCTTGCGGGTGCCGACCACCACAAGGGCGAGCAGGGCACCGATCACAACCCAGGAGCTCAGGAAAACCTGGCCATGGATCTTCAGATTTCCCAACTGCCAATAGAGGTGCTGACCCACCTCCAGTTCGGCTAAGGGAAGGGCGAATGGCAAGAAACCCATCGGGCTGAGCGTTCGGTGTCGCCGAAAGCGACGGTTAGGGGAGAGGCAGGCTCAGGAATCGAGCACAGCCTGAAGAATCAGGGCCGGCTTGTAGAGCAGGAAGCCGAGCAGGGCCGGCAACAGCTCCAGCTGGGGGAGACGGGCAGCCGCCAGCACCAGCACCACAGGCACGAGCAACTGCAGTTTCCCCACCTTCTTCGAGCCGTTGCCGAGCTTGCTGACGCTGCGAGCGAGAAGTCGCAGGTAGAGCACGCCGGCCAAGGCACCCACCAGCACGGAGCCGGCAATGGGTAGATCGAAGACCAGGGCCGTGATGAGCACCGCCAGAGCGGAGAGCATCAGGGTGGCCACGATGAGGCGCTGCTGAAGCCGCGCGTAGTCATCAAGCGGAACCTCAGGAGAGGCGCTGGATGACAGGGAATTCAGAGGCGATTCGGTGCTGCTGCTGGCCTGTGGGTCCGGCTCCTGAACGGCTTCAGCTCCTGGGGGGGAGTCGCTGTCGTCGTGGAGCGGAGGGAAAGCCGGCAAGGGCGCCGTCGCTCTGAAAAGGCGCGCGGAATCTATCACGCAGAGTGCCGCTGCCCTGGCTGGAGCAGCAACACGCGCTGATGCAGCAATTCCCTTGCCACGGCAGCGATCTGCCCCTGATCCCACCCCAGCGGTAAGGCCCCGATCGGCTGGGACTGCGGTGCCTGCTCAAGCGCCTGCATCAGAGTCAAACCGTCCGGGCTGAGATCCAGCGGAGCCATATCGGAATCGAGCAGTGCCGTACCGGGCCAACCCCATAGACAGGGGTTGCGCTCACCGAAGGCGGCGAGCAGTGTCTGGTCGTGATCCCAGCTGAAGCGCTGCAGGGCAGGTTTCGCCAGGAAAAACTCGAAGTGGCTGATGTCGGGATCCAGGTCCTCCACCAACTGCCACTGCTCCAGGTCTGGCAGGGCCTTGGCCCGCTGCAGCAGCTCCCCTTGCAGCAACCGCGCTGGATCCCACACCTGCGGATTCGAGAAGCCGGCGAACTCCAGATCAGCTGAGGCCACAAAGGCCATCAGCCGATCCAGGTTGTAACTGGTCTCCTGGGGGTGGAGATACATGTCCGCGAAATTGGCATCCGCCGCGCAATCGATCGCCCAGCGCTGTTCGTGATGACGGCGCAAACGGTTGTGATCCGGCAGCTCGGCCAGCAACTGGCGCCCCAGACGCAGCCCCTCGGCACCCGTGCCTACCCCCATGGCGGTGAGGGCCCTCTGGGTGCGGTGGATCTCCCAGCGCCCACCATCGGCATACAAAAAAAGATGCAGCAGGGCGCCTGGCTTGAGCAGCGCCGCCAGGGCCTTCAGCCCTGCCTCCGGCTGGCGCAGGTGGTGCAGCACCCCCACGGAATTGATGTAGTCGAAGGGGCCTTCGCCCTGGAGCTCCAACAAGCTCCGGTTTTCGATCCGAACGGTGGCCTGTTCGTGGCCACCGGAGCGCCGCAGCCGCTCTCTGGCCACCTCCAGGGTTCCCGGGGAGATATCCACAGCCAGGATTTCGGCGCCGGGATTGAGATGGGCGAGGTAGTCGGTGCTCACACCGGTGCCGCAGCCCGCATCGAGGATGCGCATCGGCTGGCCGGCAGGCCGGGGCGGCGGCAGGGCACCGGTGCTGGCGGCATAGGCCGCTTTCACACACCAGCGCCAGTTGTATCCGGGCGGTGGGCCGTCCTGAAGGGGATCGCCTGGGTAGGGGAAACGGTCGTAAAAGGCGCTCACCACGGGGGTGGCGGCATCAGCCGGGGCCTGTGACATGGCGCAGGAGATCGCTCCGCAACCGGGCGAGCATTTCATGGCCGCAGGCCTGAATTGGCCAGCGGACCGGCGCGGCTGCAAACATTTGTTCATGGGCGGCCGGGAGGCCTGAGGGCCAGCCGTAACGTGCCTTCGCCCGGTTCGCTCTCCTCCATGACTGTGACCGCCAGCAGCGGCAGCAGCAGGGTTGCTCCTCAGCGCTACGACACCCTGCCGCTCTCCAGCGTCCGCGAGGCGGAACAGCAGGACCGCTTC
>JBEDHJ010000096.1:0-3419 GCA_041174205.1 Cyanobacteriota bacterium
TGGTGGCCGACAACTGGCTCGACCTCGAGCAGCTGGCCTCGCTGGCGCCGACCCAGCCGGTCCGCCTGATGCTGCGCTTCACCCCTGGCATCGAGTGCCACACGCACGAATACATCCGCACCGGCCATCTCGACAGCAAGTTCGGCTTTGATCCCGATCAGCTGGAGGCTGTGCTCGAGCACCTCAAGGGTTGCAGCTGGGCCCAGGTGAGCGGCCTGCATGCCCATATCGGTTCCCAGATTTTTGAGCTGCAGCCCCACCGCGATCTGGCTGGTGTGATGGCCGATGCCCTCAAGCTGGCCCGCGGTATGGGGCACCCCGTGAGTGATCTCAATGTGGGCGGCGGCCTGGGCATCCGCTATGTGGAGAGCGACGATCCGCCGTCGATCGATGCCTGGGTGCGCACCGTTGCTGAGGCTGTCGCCGGTGCTTGCCAGGAGCGGGGCTTGGAGTTGCCCCGTCTTCTGTGTGAGCCCGGGCGATCCCTGGTGGCCACCGCTGGCGTGACGCTTTACAGCGTGGGCAGCCGCAAGGAGATTCCCGGCATCCGCACCTATTTATCTGTGGACGGCGGCATGAGCGATAACCCTCGCCCGATCACCTACCAATCCCTCTACACGGCCGTGCTCGCGGATCGGCCTGAGGCTGAGGCGACGGACACGGTGACCCTGGCCGGCAAGCACTGCGAATCGGGCGACGTTCTGCTCAAGGATCTGTCGCTGCCACCGGCCACCACCGGCGATGTTTTGGCGGTGTTTGCCACCGGCGCCTACAACGCCTCGATGTCCTCCAACTACAACCGCATCCCTCGCCCGGCGGCGGTGATGGTCCACGACGGCATGGCTGATCTGGTGCAGCGGCGGGAGCAGCCGGAGGAGCTGCTGCGCTACGACGTGCTGCCGGAGCGGCTGCGGCCGGTAGCCTGAGCGGGATCTGCTGAAGGTGTTCGGGGTGTTGGCCGGGATCCAGCTGGGAGCGGTGCTGGATCTGCTGCTCGCCACGGCCCTCGGCATGGTGCTGTTGGCTCGGGTCAACGAGCCCCGCACCCTCTGGTTGTTGCGGGGCTATCTCACCCTGGTGGCCCTGGCTTGGGTCGTGCAGCGCTACGCGAATCTGCCGCTTACCAGCAAGTTGGTGGATGCGCTGGTGATGGCCTGCAGCCTGGCCTTGGCCATCCTTTGGCAGGGCGAACTGCGCCGCTTGATGGAACTGCTCGGCACGGGCCGTTTGGACGTGTTGTTCGGCAGCCAGCGCGGCAACAAGCTCGCCGCCGGTGCCGCCGCGGTGCTCAGCGATGCAGCGGGTCGGCTGTCCCAGCTCCGCCGCGGTGGCTTGATCGTGGTGGATTTGGGCAGCGACCTGCGCCCCGAAGACTTCCTCAACCCGGGCATCGCCCTGGATGCGCAGCTCTCCGCTGATCTCTTGCTCAACCTGTTTGCGGTGGATACGCCGCTCCACGACGGCGCGGTGCTCGTCAAGGGCAACCGCATCCTGTCGGCGGGAGTGATCCTGCCCCTCTCACGCCAGGGATTGAATCGCTTCGGCACACGCCATTTGGCGGCCCTGGGGATCACCGAGCGATTTGATCGCTGCCTCTGCATCGTGGTGTCGGAGGAAACGGGCACCCTCTCCCTGGCCAGTCAGGGCCGGCTGGAGCGCCCCATTACCAGCAGCCGTCTGCAGGAGCTGCTCGGAGAATCCTTGGCCCAGAGCGCCAAGCCGGCCGCCAAGGGGGCTGGGCGTAGCGTGGCCGTGGAGAAGGCTGACCCACTCGCATGAGTCGCTCCCTGGCGACCGCTACACCAACCCAGGGGAATCGACCCTCCCGTGCCGTCTTGCCTGCCGGCCTGGATCCTTCGCGCCTGCCCGCCCACGTGGCGGTGATCATGGATGGCAACGGCCGTTGGGCCAATCAGCGCAAACTGCCGCGGGTAATGGGGCACCGCGAAGGGGTGGAAGCGCTCAAGCGCACCCTTCGCCTCTGCAGCGACTGGGGAATCGGTGCCCTGACGGCCTATGCCTTCTCCACCGAAAACTGGAGCCGCCCGGGCGAGGAGGTGAGTTTCCTGATGACCCTGTTTGAGCGGGTGTTGGCGCGGGAGCTGCAGGCACTGGAGCAGGAGCAGGTGCGCATCCGTTTTCTGGGTGATCTGGAGCAGTTGCCCGAGGGCCTGCAGCAGCTGATCGCCGATGCCACCGGCCGCACCGCCGCCAACACAGGCATTCATTTCAACGTCTGCACCAACTACGGCGGCCGCCGCGAACTGGTGCGCGCTGCCCAGCGGCTGGCAGAGCAGGTGGCGCGGGGTGAGCTCAATCCCGCCGCCATCGATGAGCAGCAATTCGAAGCC
The DNA here is from genome assembly GCA_041174205.1 of Cyanobacteriota bacterium. Taxonomy (GTDB): domain Bacteria; phylum Cyanobacteriota; class Cyanobacteriia; order PCC-6307; family Cyanobiaceae; genus Vulcanococcus. The sequence continues at coordinate 2,352 of JBEDHJ010000096.1, forward strand.
CAACTGTTCACCGCCGGTGAGTCCGATCCGGATCTCTTGATCCGCACCAGCGGTGAGCAGCGCATCAGCAATTTCCTGCTGTGGCAGCTGGCCTACGCCGAGCTGCACATCACCGATGTGCTCTGGCCTGATTTCAACGAAGCGGCCCTCACCGCTGCGTTGCTCGATTACCAGAGTCGCCAGCGCCGCTTCGGCGGTGTTGAGCCCCACGCCACCCGATGACCTCCAGCCCCTTGACCCTCCCTGCCCTTGAGCTGCGCCACGACTGGAGCACCGCTGAGATCCAGGCGCTGCTCGAGCTGCCATTGATGGATCTGCTGTGGCGCGCTCAGGCGGTGCACCGGCAGGCCAACCCCGGTTATCGGGTGCAACTGGCTTCGCTCCTCAGCGTGAAAACCGGTGGCTGTGAGGAGGACTGCGCCTATTGCCCCCAGTCGATGCACAACAGCAGCGACGTGACCGGTCGGCCGGAACTGGAGGTGGAGCCCGTTCTGGCGAGGGCCCGGGCAGCGAAGGATGCCGGCGCCCACCGCTTCTGCATGGGTTGGGCCTGGCGCGACATCCGCGATGGGGCGCCATTCGAAGCCATGCTTGCGATGGTGCGCGGCGTGCGCGAGCTGGGGATGGAGGCCTGCGTGACCGCGGGCATGCTCACCGATAGCCAGGCCGAGCGGCTGGCCGAGGCAGGGCTCACCTCCTACAACCACAATCTCGACACCAGCCCCGAGCACTACGACCGGATCATCACCACCCGCACCTTCCAGGAACGCCTGGAAACCCTGCAGCGGGTGCGCAAGGCCGGGATCTCGATGTGCTGCGGCGGCATTATCGGCATGGGTGAAACCCTCACCGACCGGGCCTCGCTGCTGCAGGTGCTCGCCGCGATGAACCCGCACCCGGAGAGTGTGCCGATCAATGCGCTGGTGGCGGTGGAGGGCACTCCACTCGAGGATCAGCCCGAGGTGGATCCGCTGGAGCTGGTGCGGATGGTGGCGGTGGCGCGCATCTTGATGCCCCACAGCCGTGTTCGCCTCAGTGCTGGCCGCGAAACCATGAGCCAGGAAGCGC
>JBEDHJ010000097.1:0-13920 GCA_041174205.1 Cyanobacteriota bacterium
GGCGCAGCACCTGGGCGTCGGTGAGGGGATAGCCGATGCGCTTCTCGTTCACGTATTCACCGTCAACAGCAGCAGGCGGCAGCCAGCAGGCTTTGAAGCTGCGGCGCTGAACGCAGAAGCGGAGGAAGCCTGAAAGGGACTGGCGCATGATTTGGCGCTGACGGGTGCCTGGCTCCCAACGCTTGAGAGCGGCATCACAGAGGTCAGCACCGTTGGTGGGGGCGTTCTTGCTGCCGAGTGCCTTGAGTGCTGCCTCAAAGACAGGCGTGTACTTCTGACGCCATGTGCGGTCAGAGACGCGTTGCTTGTGCTGGCGGTAGGCAGCAGCGGCAGCAGTCCAGTCGGTGTCGTGGTCAGAGCGCACGACGGTGGCGACCTTGGCGGCACCCTTGAGGTCAACACCGCCTTCGTTGAAGGCTTTGGCAATGACCTTGATGTGCTGCAAGGCATCAACCCATGCCGCTTCCTCCCAGGCAAAGGGGAGGTTCATGGATTGGGTCTTGATGCCAGGGCGTCGCACCTGAAGGCGCATACGCCCGTAGTCGGGCATGACAAGCCAGCCGCTGCCCACCTGGGACTTGATGGCTTTACGGAGCTGGGTTGCCCAGTCGGTTGAGGTATCCACTTGCGCTGGGGAGCACTAGGTCATTTCTACACGGGTCTCCGTGTAAAAGCAAGCGATACGGTGCGGCAGCGTGCGACTGCGTGCGGAGTCAACCCAGTGGGGATGCCTGTTTTTACTGGGGTTTTGCCGTCCTGCCCAGCTTTGCACAGTCCCTTTGGGAGCACTAGGTCGCAGGTTCGAATCCTGTCGCCCCGATTGATCTCTTCCGCCTTGGGATCTTTGAGGGGTCCGCAGATCGTCCCCTAATGATCGATATGGCGGTCTGGGTCCTGCAGCCGGCGAGCGCACGTGGAGTGCCACCAGCCCATCGTCTCGCCGCCAGCATGGGTGGACTTGAAATCCCGTTGTGCTTCTGAACCCCTTGTGCCCGTTGACCACCGCCAAGGTGCTCGCCCTCAAGGCCACGGTGCTGCTGCTGCTCACCCTGCTGATCAAAGCCAAGATCCGCATCACCGCCTTCTCTGCGTTGGGCTCCTTCCTTTTGTTGATCCAGACCCTGGTGTTCCTGACCATCAGCGGTGGGCTGGTGTTGGCAGCAGGCGGCGCCGCGCTTTACGCCATGCAGCAGCGCCGGCCGGCAGCGGCCTGATCACAGGTCATGCCCGTTGAAGTTGCTCTGGCGTTGCTGCAGAGGGAGGGCCGCTGGCTGATGCAGCTGCGCGACGAGATCCCCTCGATCGTGGCGCCTGGCTGCTGGGGTCTGTTTGGCGGGCACCTTGATCCGGGCGAGACACCGGAACAGGCGCTCAGGCGCGAACTGTTGGAGGAGATCAGTTGGCAACCCCCAGCCCTGGAGTTGGTGATGGTGCACCACATTCACCGGCGCACGGCCCACGTGTTCCTAGCTGATCTCGCTGTGCCGCTGGATCAGTTGCAGCTGCTGGAGGGTCAGGACATGGCCCTGGTCAGCAGCGACGACCTGTTGGAAGGATCGATCTGGAGCAACCATCTGGGCTGCCATCGTCCACTGGCCGATGGATTGCGGGATGTGATGCAGGAGGTGTTCGGCAGGGAGGCGTGAGCACAACAAAGCCCGGAGCATTGGCCCCTGGCATTGAGCTACTCAACTGTGGCGCCTGCCCAAGAAAGTGTGGTGCCCTTGCGCATCGCTGCCGACCTGAGCCATGACAGAGGAGCCGTGGGTTGCCAAGGATCCACGGGCTTAACAAGCCTCGGGCGCCCATGGCCCGGGGCTTCTTCATGACCGCAGAACAAGCGCATCAGCACGCGCGGAGGGTTGGCGGTTTGTCGCCAAACAATCCACGTTGCTCCCGCAGCGCTCCAAAGGCAATGCGTGTAAATCCCGATTGCCCAGCGCCAGCGGCGGCGCGATGGTGTGTCCATCAACCAGGAGGCGCCCGAATGGACGACACGCCACCCCGCTACCTGCCAGAAGCACGCTGACTGCAGGCCCCTGCTCCAACAGTCTTCACCCAACCGTGGGCAGGTCGTTCAGCCGGGCAAGAGGACCGTCCTCAACCTGTGCGCCTGACTGATCGACACTCCATTTGCACCGCCTCAGGTGCCCCAGGAGAACAAGCAACCCACACCTGGAACGTTCGGCCCCAGGCGCCAACGCCAGCAGCTTCGATCCCGAAGAAACGCTTTAAACGACGTGAGTCAGCCATGACCCCCGGGCACTGCTCGGGGGTTTTTGATGGCTAGAGCTGCCACGATCACCAGAACGATTCAAGTCTTATGAGCGATCACAACGGTCAGAACCTGACAGCCCGTGAAATGGTTCGCGCCCATGCCTACCCAGTGCTCGCCGCCATCAGCACTCTCAGCTTGGTCGCGATGGCCCTACTCCAGATCCCTCAGGCCGTGAAAGCCCATCGCTACAACCGTTGCATCGACACTCAGATTCAGCTCCAGGCAGTGCAGCACTGCGATGGACGATGAATCGCATGGCCAGCCCGACCGAGCTTGTGCATCGCGACCTCAGTTCAGGCCTCAAGTTGCATCTTCAGCTCGTCAAAGCGCCTGAGCCAGTGCAGCAGGCAGGGCCGTATCCACGCTGAGAACCCGCTGGCCGAGATGCACGCGCTGTGCCACCACACGCTCAGCCAACTCCACCTCAAAGGGAACGAAGCCTCCTTCAGGGCCGATCATCACAACAGCTGGCACGGCAGGAACATCAGCCAACGATCGCTCCCCACCGACATGAGCGATCCAGCAAGGCCTACCCGCGCATAGATCCACCAGTTCATCCTCCACAAACGGACGAAAACGCCGATGGACATGCACCTGAGGCGCCACGGTGTCACTCGAGCGCTCCATCCCAGCCTGCAGAGCCTCCTCCACCTTGGCGGCGCGCAATAAAGGGCTCTGCCAGTAACTCTTCTCCACCCGGGCACTGTTGATGAGATGGAGATGGGCCACTCCGAATTCAGCAACGGTCCGCAGGATGCGGCGGAGCATCTTCGGGCGAGGCAGTGCGAGAACCACATCAAAGCGATGCCTCGGCGGCGGCGGCTGATCGAGACGCACAACGAGGAGCACGCCGTCATCATCCAACCGCTCAACCATTCCCTCGCCGCGACACCCTCCAATCAGCCCCACACGAATCGCATCACCAACCTCCGCCTTGAGAAGAGCACGCACATGCTCGGCCCGGTGATCGCGCAGCAGCACAACCCCTTCAGTCACCCAGTCATCCGGACGCAAGAGAACGAGGTTCATCCGATCAGCGCCTGGAACTCAACTCAAACACCAGCTGGCCACTCAGCAAACAATTCACCCTGAGTCAACGTGACGAAGGCGGAACCGCGAATCGCGCGCTTGCGAGGAGGCGCCGCCAGGCTCCGATCGATGACCACAGGGCCCGCCGCCAGGGGAGCAGCAGCGGGCCAAGCAAGATCCGCCGCGCGGAAGACGGCATAGGGGGACGCGACAGCCATCGACTCAACACTGGAGTACGCCTGTACTAGCCGGGATGGGGATGCCTGTCAAGGACACGCCTGCTGCGGCATCAGCGCATCGGCCTGTCGAGCCAGTCGCGCGCCAACCGGCGTGTAGTAGGTGAAGCCGAGGCTGTTTCGGTAGAGCACTGGACGAGAGCGCTCGAGTTGCGCCTCCGCTTGATGGCGGCATCGCACATAGGCGCCGTAATCGAGCTCGCTCTGATCAGCGGTCTCTTGCCGGGGGCAGATCTGGAGACGCAGCCGATGCAAGACCGCAATCTCCGCCTCGAAAGCCTCCCGCGCCAGGAGATCACGCTGCTCCTTGAGGACTCGACAAGTCACATCCGCCGCTGGAGCCGCCAATCCAGCCACGGACACACTGCCGATCAGCACTGCGGCGAGGACCGTTTCCATGGCCCCACTGTCGCGCTTCAGAGGGGCCTTAAGAGATTCCGTGATCCCCGGCAGCAGCAGATCCAACTCCACCTGCAGCGGCTAATTTCTGGCCGTCCACTAGGGGTGGAGCCTCATCATGACCGATCTCGCCAGTGCTCGACTGGGCCGCATCGATCCCAACGCCCTGGCAGAGCTGCTGCGACTGAGCGCGGAGGAACGCACCCGGCTACTGCAGGCCCTGCTGCGGACCCCACAAGCCCTCCGGGCTGACGGCACAGTGCCGGTGGAAGTCGGCCTACGCATCTCCACCGCGATCAGGAACCCTGCGTTCTGACTCCGGCGAGGCGACGCCAAAGACGCCCCAACAGCCCCACCCTGGATTCAGCCGCGCCTGCCGTTCGCGCATCGGCGCAGGTGGAGCACAACACCTGACCTTTCACGCGGCGGTAGTGCTGGGTTGATCGCTCAATGAACGTGCCGCACCCCTTGCAGGGGAAGATGGGGCTCATCAACAAAAGCCCCTCCTAACGGCGGCACCACTCCAGAACTGTTCAGGGCTAACGGCCGGGGTATGCGCCCGAGCGGTTGTTCCGGTGAACCCGCACCCCCGCCCGCCACAACAGCAAAACCCCTTCAGCCAGCCATCAGGCCGGCATTGCGCAGCACTGCCGCCAGGTCCATGTGCCCCCGGAGGTAAAGGCCGACGGCGAAGGGCACCACCAACGCCACCAGCGCCACAAACAGGATCGAGAGGGGAAGGCGGTTGTCCATCCAGCCATTGTCAGCGGCGAAGACGACGTGCTGATGCGCTGACAGGCAATCGGCCAGCCCAGCCCCAAATTCCTTCACGATCCGTTACTCTTCTTGAAACGTTCCGTAACGTCTCATGTCCGACTCCAACACCCGCTTCGGTTTCGTCGGCTTTGCCGAAACCTGGAACGGCCGCCTGGCCATGCTCGGCTTCGTGATCGGTCTCGGCACCGAGCTGCTGACCGGCCAGGGCATCCTCTCCCAGATCGGCCTGGGCTGAAGCCATGACCAATTCCCCCGCCAACGAAAAGTGGTATTGGGATCGCGCCACCCAGCAGATCCACATGGAGCAGCTGAAGCGCGTTGAATTGTTCAACGGCCGCGCCGCCATGCTCGGCATCGTGATCGGCATCCTCACCGAAGCCATCACAGGCGCCGGTATTGCCCATCAAATCGGTCTGGGTGCTCTGGTGGATGGCTATGCCGCATGCCGCACCCAGTTCCTTCCCTTCTGCTTCTGAGGCTCAGCCTCAACAAGCTCTCCCCACCAACCCCGGGCCCGAAAGCCCGGGGTTTTTTGCCGTCAGGAGAGATACCAACGCAGCAAGGCCAGCAATTGCCCCGCCGGCCCATGACCGGTAAGCCACTCCCCCACCAAAGCCGCTGCGAAGCCGAGCATCGCCACGCGACCGTTCAATCGCTCAACGGATGCAAGCGCCGTGGTGTTCCAGGGCCGCCGCGTGGTCAGGCCCTCGCCGAAAGGCTCATGCGGTTCGTAGAGATAGTCCTGCTTGGGCACTCGCAACAGCCGGGGGTGATGAGGCTATGCCCTGAACAGCCGCGCCACAATGCACGCCACCGCCCGAGATCGTGGACTCCTCACAACTACGCGCCCTGTTCACCAAGCCCTATGGGGCACCGGCTCCGACTGAGCAGCAGTGGCGTGATGCCTACAGCGAGGACGTGGTGTTTGAGGATCCAACCCAAAAACAGCAAGGGCTCAACGCCTATCTGGCTGCCCAGGAAGGCTTGCTGAAGCGCTGCGAGGACGTGCTCCTGAAGCCTGGGGCAATCGCGATCGAGGGCAACACCGCCTTTGTGGAGTGGGAGATGGGGTTAAAGATCAAAGGGATCGAATTCACTTACCCCGGCACAACCCGCCTGCTGTTCAACAGTGACGGCAAGATCATCGACCACCGCGACTATTTCGATTTCGTCGGTCCCACATTTGAACCCGTGCCCGTGATTGGAGGGTTCGTGCGCTGGCTCTACAAGCGGTTTGTGGGCTGAACCAACAAAAAAGCCCCGCCGAAGCGGGGCTGGGGTCTCAGGTCTTGGGAACGAACAACTGCGACAGGAAAATCAGGATGCCGGCACCGGCCAGTGCGGGCAGGATCACAGGCAGACCCTTAGGGGCCACAGCCGAAGCGAAGAGCACGAAGTCCATGACGGCGTGATCAGGAACCATCGGTTAATAGCACCGTTGATGGGGCTTGACCGCAAGCTCGCAATCTGTCGACAAGTGCCGCTGATCAACAGCGCGGCTGCGAACCGGACGCCGCAAGCGCACCCGGTAGGCCACATGGGAGGGCCCGAAGTGCGCAATCAAGGCCTCACGGGCCTCGTGTTGCAGATCTTCCAGGGTGGAGGCCCTGATGGTGAGGGGCTGCTGCTCCGCCTTCGCTTCGAGCGCACCCGGCTGATCACTCAGCACCCGGAACACCACGTCTTTCATCTCTATTTCCTCGATCCCGAAGCCATTCTGAGCCGTTTTTCTCAGAAGCGATGGTGCTCTGGATGACGGGAAACCGTTCTGCCCTTGTAACAGTCACCACACGTCCTGCTGCAAGCGAGGACAAGCAGCGCTCCGGAAGGTGAAACTGCCGAAAGAGGCACGACCACGCGATGGAGCAGGCAACCGAGCTGGGCCGCAACGAGGGCATGAAGATCCTGGTGGCCGACGACGAGGCCAACATCCGCCGCATCCTTGAAACCCGCCTGGCCATGCAGGGCCATGAAGTGGTGGCGGCCAGCAACGGAGCTGAGGCGCTGGAACTGTTCCGCGGCTTTGAACCCGACCTGGTGGTGCTCGACGTGATGATGCCGGAGCTGGATGGCTTCGCCGTGGTGGAGCGGATCCGTGCCCAATCGGAGGTGCCGATCATCCTGCTCACCGCCCTCGGGGATGTGGCAGACCGCATCACCGGGCTACAGCTTGGGGCCGACGACTACATGGTGAAGCCCTTCAGCCCCAAGGAGCTGGAGGCCCGCATTCGCTGCGTGCTGCGGCGCGCCGGAAGCGGTCAGGGACCAGGCAACAGCGGAAGCGGCCGAGCTGCCCATGTGGTGGTGGTCGGTGATCTCAGCGTGGATTTCAACCGTCGCCAGGCGTTCCGCAACGACGAACGCATCCGCCTCACCGGCATGGAATTCAATCTGCTGGAACTGCTGATCAGCCGCTCCGGCGAACCGATCAGCAGGCTCGACATGTTGGAGAAGGTGTGGGGCTACAAGCCCGAGCGCTCCTCCGACAGCCGCGTGGTCGACGTGCACATCTCAAGGCTGCGGGCCAAGCTGGAGCAGGATCCCGAAAACCCCGAGCTGATCATCACCGCTCGGGGCATGGGCTACATGTTCCAGCGGATCGCCCAGGCCGTGGAAGTGGGCTGAGGCCCAGAAGCTCAGCCCTTAGAACCACTCCGCCACGGCTTCTTCGCGGCTGTTGACCCGTGCTTCAGGCGTGCGGCGCTCGAATTCGAGACGGATCGAGCGCTCCTGCTCCCCATCGGCCGCCACGGCACGAATCGGATAGAGCTGCTGGCCATCGCGGAACGGCACGTGCACCCGGAAGGTGCCATCTGAGGAGAGAGCCACCTGCTGATCACCGATGAACAGGCTGGCGCTGGGATCGGTGGCGCCGTAGACGATCAGCTCTGCATCGGCCACCAGCCAGAAGGAGCGCTCCCGAACCAGACCACTGCCGGATTCGCTGCGCCCGCTGGCCCACACTCCCGCGCCGGAGTCGTTGAGCAGCCCCCGCTGAGCACCTTCAAGCTCGTGCAACACCTCGGAACCGATGCGGCGGGTGCGAGCCGAGGCTGCCGTGGCGATTTGGTAGACCTGCTCGTGCTGCACACCGCCGCCGCTGCTCCCCTCGGGAGCCGAATACTGCATCGGCTGATCGAGGCTGAAGGGCACGAAGGCATCCGCCACCCGTTGGCTGGGCTCCAGGGCTGGCACCTGGGCCACTGCTGAAAAGGCCAGGGAATACCAACCGCCATTACGAAGCCGGAAGCCCAGCTCCACGCGATAGTCGCGCCCATCCACTGGCACGGGCAGGAACCATTCGTTGGCGTGGTTATCGACCACCAGCTCCTGCAGGGCGTGGGGGTGGGATTGATCCCCGGACAACCCAGTTACATCCGCCACCCGCAGGCACAAGCTTGTGGCCCCTGCCTGACGGGCCTTCTGGCGATCGTCCTCGCTGATCGACCAGAAGCAATAGGCCCACTGGGGATCACGGGGCAGGAACACCACATGGGTGCTGACCGGTGCTGACGGAGAGGACGGAGCAGGACCACCAGGCTCGGACTTCGATGCCTGCTTGGCACCGCCGGAGCGCAGAGCAGAGGGAACAAGCTTCTTGAGCCAGCCCAGCGGTCGCTTCGCCTCGGTCATTCCGTTGCTCCGTTTACATGCCGTCATGTTCGCCGCATCAAGCCGCCGGGGAGCGCCTCTGTCAGCACATCAGTACCGCCCGTAGGCTGCGGCCGATGCGGATGCCTGGGATCCCAATGCAGCTCAAACGCTCCTGGCTGGCAGGGCTGATCGCTCTTGTGGCAGTGGTGATCTTCAGCATCACGACCCTGGGCGACAGCAACACACCCCCCTCCCATCACAAACCGGCGCCGGTGGTGCCGGCCGATCGCCAGATCGAGGTGGGGATGCATCTCAAAAACATCTACAACCTCTCTCTGCAGAACAAAACCTTTTCCGCAGAAGGCTGGTTTTGGTTGAAGTGGCCTCCAAGCATTCAACAGTTGATCGAGGCGGATCAGATTCCGATCAATGAGCTAGTGGAGCTGGTGAACCAGGTGGAGGGGTTTGACTCCACAGTTAAACGCGATAGCACTGAACCCCAACAGCTCAAGGATGGGCGCTATCTGCAGCTGTTCCGCTTTTCGAGCAAGTTCTACGACGATCACCAGAATCTCCGCAATTTCCCATTCGAGAGCCTTGAACTACCGATTGAGATCGAAACGAGGCCATCTCAGTTTTCGATGGGATCAGCGGGGGTTGTGCTGGTCCCGAAGACGAGTGCCGCCGAGCTCCAGGGGGATTCGGTCAATCTCAACGGCTACTCCGTTTCTGGGGTGCAGATCAGTGACAGGATCCACACCTACACCACTTCCTTCGGCGAAGACGGCGTAGCCAACGCGGGGGACTACAGCCAGGCCACCTTTGAAATCACTTACCGCACCAACGGCTGGGCAGCCTTCTACCGAACAATCCTGCCCTGGGTGGCCGTGATGGTGATCCTGGTATTAGCTCCCAATCTCGAAGGCGATCTCAACGACCTACGCCTGGCCATTCCCTCCACCGCGCTGCTCACGCTGGTGTTTTTGCAGCAGGGAGCTCATGCCACACTGCCACCGCTGGATTACCTCACCTTCCTCGACAAGCTGTATCTGTTTGGCTATCTGGTGGCCACAGTGGAATTCTGGTTGTTTGTGTGGAGCAGCAACCTGATCAGCCGCGCTGAAGTCCACGATCAACCGCAGGTGATGGCGCGGATCAATCGCGTGGATCTGAGCTATCAGGTGTGCACCATTGCTGGCGCAGCCTGCCTGCTGCTGCTGGGGCGAGCCAGCGGCTGAGGGTGCCAACCAACGAAGCGACTATCAATCTGGGAGCGGAAAAAATTCGGCTTTAGCTCTCGGCGGCTCCTGCGCCACGACACGCCTTGGCCATCCCTGTGATCGCCATCCAGCAACCGGCACCACTGCTCACCCTGGAACGCACCAACCGCCGCCTCAGCCGCACCGGAGATCCGGTGTGGGATCTGCAGCTCGAGATTCCCGGCGAGCCGGTGCGACATTTCGATGCGGTGAGCGGCCGCGCCGATCGCCAGAGCGCCAATCGCGATCAGATGGGCAGCGAGGCACCCTTGCCCGTAGGGCGCTACAGCCTTGGCGTTATTGAGCCCCTGGGCCGGCACGATCCCAAGGAGCTGGGGCCGATCTGGATCGGGATCGAACCGCAGTTCTCAACAGGCCGACGGGTGCTGGGGATTCACCTGGATCCCAGTGCCGGCCTCAACTGGAACAGCGGCACAGGCGGCTGCATCGGCCTGATCCGCCGCAACGACATGCTCTCTCTGGCGGAACTGGTGCGCCGCAGCGGTGCCAACACGCTGGTTGTGGCGCAGTAGCGGCAGCGTTGCTAGATCAGAAATACCGCCGAGGTGTGGCGCGGCCACCAGCGCCCCACTGCTCAAGGCCGGCGGCAATGGGCATCTCCACGAGTTGCACCATTCCTCACACCCCCCGCCCCGGTGCAAGCCGGGGCTTTCTGCTGCTCCCCGCAGCAGCGAACCGCCAACACGGAGAATGCTGGCAACTGGTTTGCTGGCATGTTCGCCAACTCCGAGACGCTGCTGCAGGCACTGCGCTGGCGCTACGCCACCAAGACCTTTGATGCCGGCCGGCAGATCGATCCCTCCACCTGGGCAACCCTGGAGCAATCGCTCGTGCTCACCGCCTCGAGCTATGGACTGCAGCCCTGGAAGTTTCTGGTGATCACCAACGCGGCGATCCGTGCAGAGCTGCGCCCCCACTCCTGGAACCAAAGCCAGATCACCGACTGCTCCCACTTGGTGGTGTTGCTCAAGAAGCGCGTCATCACCGCAGCCGATGCGGACCGTCTGGTCCAGACCACCGCAAGCACCCGCGGCATCGAGGCCAGCCTTCTGGATGGCTACCGCAACATGATCCAGGTGGATCTGATCGACGGCCCCCGCAGCCAGATGATCGGGCAGTGGGCCGCCAATCAGGTGTACATCGCCCTGGGCAATCTGCTCACCAGCGCAGCGCTGCTTGGCGTCGACACCTGCGCCATGGAGGGGTTCAGCCCTGCGGACTACGACCGCATCCTGGGTCTGGAGAGCAGCGACTACCAAAGCTGCGTGGTCTGCGCCTGCGGCTACCGCAGCGCTGACGACAAATACGCGAGCCTCGCGAAGGTGCGCTACAGCAGTGCAGATCTGATCGAACACCGCTGATCTGGCTCACAGGCATGGCAAAAACCAACACCAAGACCAAACCTCCCCAGGCCTCACCCCAGGACCGCAAGGGCCTCACCATGAAGCTACAAATGGCCGCTGGGTTCTTCTTGCCAATGCTGGCCATTGGGCTCTGGCTGAACAGCAAGGGCTTCTTCGGTTAAGCCAGCTGAGAGCGCACAGAGGGTTCGCAGGCAGGGGAAAGCCACCGATTCCAGGTGCTTGGCCTGACTGAGTTCTGTGATGGGGATTAACAACAACCACCCACCGAATCTTGCGCTTGTGAGCTGGTGAACCGATCAAAGGGAATGGCACTGCCGCAGCCTTCAAACAAGCCGTAGTGGCGCTGGAAGCTGCCGATGAACTCAAAATGTGAGGCAAAGCGCGTTTGCTGCAGCATGCGGTAGGTGTTGCCGCACACCGGAAACACTTTGCCGGCCTCGATGCTGTGGTGCTTGTCAAACTCCAGGCGCGTGGGGGCGTCGGGAATGGAGCCCCGATAGATCACAGCCTGGCCGTGGTCCTCGCACGCATCCTCCAACTCAGGAAGATTGAAGAGTCGGTAGGTGGCTGAATAGAAGCGAGCGTCGCCCACCAGGGCCGCCAGCTCGGCGTCGGTGATCTCCAAAGGGCGATCGCTGACCAGACGGGGGTCGGGGAAACCGGCAGCGCGGGCCATGCGCAGGAAGTCGTTCCAGTAGAGCGCCCCGCCGATGCATTCGCCGTAGAGCACCGGATGGCTCTGCACCGCAGCCGGCAGCCGCCGATCGGCATAGACATCCGAGAAATAGAACTCCCCCCCCGGCTTGAGCAGACGCTGAGCCCCCCGCAACACCGCCGGCTTATCGGTGCAGAGATTGAGCACGCAGTTGCTCACGATCACATCGAAGCTGCCGGGCTCGAGATCCAGCTGCTCGAGGGCCTCGATCCGGCCTTCCAGGAAGCGCACATTGGCGAACCCGAACTGATCGGCATGGAACGCCTGATGGCGGCGGGCCACCTCCAACTGCTCGGGGGTCATGTCGACACCCACCACCTCGCCGCTGGCTCCCACCAACTGGGCGAGCAGATACACATCCCGGCCGCTACCGCTGCCGAGATCAAGGATGCGGCAACCCTCTAATAAGGGGGGGCACACCAAGCCGCAGCCGTAGTAACGGCTGGTGACCTCTGGGTGCAGCTTGGCCAGCAGAGGCTTCAGCCAGCTGGGCACCGCATCGGCATCGCAGCAGGCGCTGGTTTTGAGATCGGCGCTGCTCTGCAGCTCCTGGCCGTAATAGGCCTGAACCAGTTCCTGCATCATCGATGCCCGCGGCTTGGGTTGCTGTCAGAGAACCGTAGGCAACGAGCTCTAGCTGCTCGGCTCCACCACCGTTTCCATCGACGGGCCAAAGGAACGCCCTCCTGCTGCAGGCTGGTAGCTGCCAGAGCGATCCGGATCCGGTGCCAACCAGGCGGGGAGGTGCTCGCCAGGCTCCAGCAGAGGCAGAGGAGATGGACCAACCCACCCCTGAGGACGCGCCGGTGGCAGGGCATAGCTCAGCCGAATCCGATCGCCGGGCTTGAGCCGGGCGCCAGCGGGTTGACGCTTGACCTCGAGCACCTGGGCCCACACCTCCAAGCGCTGAGGCTGGGCCACGGTGGCGTTGCTGTGTACCGAGCGCACCAACAACTCGAGGACATAAGGCGCCTGACGCTGCTCCTGGCCATAGACCCAGGGAGGCAGCTCAGCGCGACTGGCGGCAGGCAGCAGGCCGAGGGCAAGACTGGCCAAAAGCCGCAAACAGGCCGGGGGAAGACGCTTCATGACCTCAAACTCGCGGGGTCAGCACGCCGGTTCCTAGATTCCTGAGCTAAAGAACACAGTTCTTCATGTTTGACGCCTTCACTCGGGTGGTGGCCCAGGCCGATGCCCGCGGCGAGTTCCTCAACGCCGGTCAGATGGATGCCCTGGCTGCCATGGCAGCCGATGGCCTGAAGCGTATGGATGCCGTGAACCGCATCACCTCCAACGCCTCCGCCATCGTCACCAACGCAGCCCGCGCTCTGTTTGACGAGCAGCCTGCGCTGATCGCTCCCGGCGGCAACGCATACACCCACCGCCGCATGGCTGCTTGCCTGCGCGACATGGAGATCGTGCTCCGCTACATCACCTATGCCGTGTTCACCGGCGACGCTTCCGTGCTGGAAGACCGCTGCCTGAACGGCCTGCGTGAGACCTACCTGGCCCTGGGCGTTCCTGGCGCTTCCGTGGCTGAAGGCATCCGCAAGATGAAGGACGCCGCCATCGCGATCGCCAACGACCGCAACGGCATCACCCCCGGCGACTGCTCCGCTCTGATGAGCGAGATCGGCACCTACTTCGATCGCGCTGCTGCTGCTGTTGCCTGAGGCAACGCCGCACCGCGTTTTTTCTAGGTCCACCCTTCTTCTTCACTTCAACCAATGAAGACCCCCCTCACCGAAGCCGTAGCAGCCGCTGATTCCCAGGGCCGCTTCCTGAGCAACACCGAGCTGAACGCCGCTTTCGGTCGTTTCGAGCGCGCTGCCAACGCTCTGGCTGCTGCCAAGGCTCTGACCGCCAAGGCTGACGAACTGGTGAACGGCGCTGCCCAGGCCGTTTACAACAAGTTCCCCTACACCACCCAGATGCAGGGCGCTAACTACGCCTCTGATGCTCGCGGTAAGGCCAAGTGCGCCCGTGACATCGGCTACTACCTGCGTCAGGTGACCTACTGCCTGGTTGCTGGTGGCACCGGCCCCATCGACGAGTACCTGATTGCTGGTCTCGACGAAATCAACCGTGCGTTCGAGCTCTCCCCCTCCTGGTATGTGGAAGCTCTGAACTACATCAAGGCCAACCACGGCATCAGCGGCGACGCTGGCGTGATTGCCAACAACTACATCGACTACGCGATTGCCGCTCTGGTCTGATTTCAGACGCTGAGCGCAACCGCTGGTTGCGA
>JBEDHJ010000098.1:0-18497 GCA_041174205.1 Cyanobacteriota bacterium
CTGGTCGTCACCCACGGTCTGGAGGGTGGATTCAGCCACCCCCAGACCATTGATGCGCCGATCAAGAACGTCCTTGACGGCCTCCAGCTGCTCCTTGCCCACGGTCTTGATGGCACCAGCCGGCATCACCTGAAGGGTGAGCTGACTGCCTCCACGCAAATCAAGACCCAACTGCAGCGGGAAGCTGGCCAGAACGGCCCCTGCGGCGATGGCCAGGGCCAGGATCAGGGCAAACCACCCCTGTTGGCGAGCCATTTCAGATCTGGCCTGCTTTGAGTGCCTTGGCCGCTTCCACGATCTGATGGGGCTGAATGATCGTGAGGTTCTCGAGGGTGCCGTTGTAGGGCGTTGGGATGTCCTGGGAGGACAGACGCACGGGGCGGCAGTCGAGATCGTCGAAGCACTGCTCGGTGATCAGCGCCATCAGCTCGGCGCCGATGCCGCCGGTTTTCATGCACTCCTCCACGATCAGCACCTTGTGCGTCTTGCGAATCGAGCGGGAGATGGTCTCCATGTCGAAGGGCTTGAGGCTGATCAGGTCGATCAGCTCCACGCTCACACCCTCTTTCTCGAGCTGTTCCACGGCCTTGAGGCAGTGGTGGCGCATGCGCGAGTAGGTGAGGATCGTCACGTCGGAGCCTTCCTTCACCAGATCGGCCTGATCCAGAGCGCAGATGTAGTCGCCGCCTGGGATCTCTTCGGAGAGGTTGTAGAGCAGCACGTGCTCAAAGAAGAGCACGGGGTTGTTGTCGCGGATGGCGGCCTTCATCAGGCCCTTGGCATTGGTGGGGGTGCTCACCGCCACGATCTTGATGCCGGGCACCGCATGGAAGTAGGCCTCAAGGCGCTGGCTGTGCTCAGCACCCAGCTGACGGCCCACGCCGCCGGGCCCCCGCACCACGGCGGGGATCGTGAAGTTGCCACCGCTGGTGTAGCGGAGCATCCCCATGTTGTTGGAGATCTGGTTGAACGCGAGCAGCAGGAAGCCCATGTTCATGCCCTCAACGATCGGGCGCAGGCCCGTCATCGCAGCACCCACGGCCATGCCGGTGAAGGCGTTCTCAGCGATGGGGGTGTCCAGCACCCGCAGTTCGCCGTATTTGTCGTAGAGGTCTTTGGTGACCTTGTAGGAGCCGCCGTACTGGCCGACGTCCTCCCCCATCACGCACACGTGGGGGTCGCGAGCCATCTCTTCGTCGATGGCTTCGCGCAGGGCGTTGAACAGCAGGGTCTCAGCCACAGCGGAGCACTCAGTCCGGCTCAGGCCGGTCGCTGCGCCAACTTATCTCAGCCGCCAGCGGCGAAGGTGAACAGCAGCAGCACCGAGAGCAACATGCCGGGTGAAAGCAACAACACCAGCAGCTGCAGGTCGTGGGCGGTCATCGAGCGGTCATGGGGGCAAGGGTCCGCCCACCAACGCTAGGGAGTTTGCTCGGCTTCGCTCCAGCCCGGTAGGAGGCTCCGCACAAAGGTGAGGAACAGCCCCAGCCCCACGAAGGCGAAGGTGAAGGTGGCCAGGAAGCTCATCCCCACGATCAGGGTTTTCATGAACACCGCGATGCTCTGGGCGAAACGGGCGTCGTAGTGGGGCGGATGCTCGGCGTAGTAGCCCACCACCCGCTGGGCCAGCTGCAGCGCCAACCAGCCAAAGCCAAAGCTGGTGAGCGAGCCACTCAGAAAGCTCAAAGGCCCCTTACGGGGTTTGGCCGCCGGCTTAGCCGACGAGTCGGTCTTGGGCTCAATCGAGGAGCGATCGCTCACGGGTCAGGCAGCAGGACGCGTCAGACCAGGGTGGCACCGGACCCTGTGCAGCGGCAGACCCAGGCGTCGAAGCCAGCGGCGGCCAGGGGCTCTGCCAAGTGCTCTTGGGCTGATTCGGCAGCGGCGCGATCTGCAAACAGGGCAAACAAGCTCGGACCAGAACCGCTCATGGCCACCGCCAGGGGGTCCCGGCTCTGCCGCAGCAGTGCCAGGCCCTCGCGCACGCTGGCCACCTCCGGCTCCACCACCGATTGCAGGTCGTTGCGCAGCGGCGGCAGGGAGGCTTCACCCCGCAGCGCCGCCAGCAGCGGCCCGCCCCGGAGAGCCTCACGCCGCTGTTCAAACTCAGCTTCTGCGCTCAGATAAAAATCGCCGCGCTGCTCACGGCAGCGGCCATAGGCCCAAGGGGTGGAGACACTCGCCTGCGGATGTTTGATCAGCAGCACCGCCAGCTGCGGTGGTTCCTCCAAGCAGACAGGCTCCAACACCTCACCGCGGCCAAAACACAGCTGGGTGCCACCATCCACGCAGAAGGGCATGTCGGAGCCAAGCTCCGCTGCCATCGCCAGCAGCTGCTCCTGGCTGAATCCGCAGCCCCAGAGCGCATTGAGCCCAACCAGCGCGGCTGCGCCGTTGCTGGATCCGCCGGCCAAACCGGCGCCGATGGGAATGCGCTTATCCAGTTCGATGGCTGCACCGAGCTCAGGCAGTCCGATCCGACCGCGCAGCAGCTCGGCTGCCTTGACGATCAAATTGTTGCCATCGGTGGGCAGATCACTGCGATTGCAGCGCAGCTGAATGCTGCCGTCGGCGGTGGGGCGCAGGCTGAGTTGATCGGCGAGGTCGAGCGTCTGCATCACCATCGCCAGCTCGTGGAAGCCATCGGGCCTCAGACCCAACACCTCCAGGTGCAGATTGATCTTGGCGGGTGCGCTGACCAGCAGCTCAGCCATGCGAGGGGTTCAGGCGGTGAGCCGATTCAAGCCCGCCGCCAGCGCCACCCAGGCCGCGGGAGCCACCTCCTGGGGCCGCTGCTCCAACCCAATCCCTGCGGCGGCGGTGAGCGCCGCCAGCTGCTCGGGCGGTTGCAATCCGGCCAGGGTGTTGCGCAGCATCTTGCGGCGGGCGGCAAAGCAGCGGCGCAGCAGGGTTTCCACCGTGCGAGCCAATGCCGGATCCAGCTGCTGCTCAGCCGGCAACGGATCGATCGCCACCACCTCACTCATCACCTTCGGTGGGGGCTGAAAACAACGGGGCGGCACCAGACACACCGAACGACAGCTGGCCAGCAGCTGCATGCGCACGCTCAGGGCCGAGTAGGCACTGCTGCCGGGCCGAGCCCGGATTCGCTCAGCCACCTCCTGCTGCATCAGCAGCACCAAACGCCGGTAGGGCCGATCGACAGGGCGATCCAGCCGCCCCACCAGGCGCTCCAGCAGTGGGCCCGTGATGTTGTAGGGGATGTTGGCCACCACGATGCCGGCCTCCGGCAGGGGCACCGCCAACACATCTCCTGGGGTGAGCTCAAAGCGCGGATCGCCGCCAAAGCGCTCCCCCAGCCCCGCCACCAGATCGCGATCCAGTTCCACGGCCCTCACCGCCGCCGCCGGCGAGGCCAGCAGCCGTTCTGTGAGTGCCCCGCGGCCTGGCCCCACCTCCAACACCGTGTCTGCTGCGCTGAGCTCCGCGGCCTGCACGATCTGCTGCAACACCCGCTCATCCGTGAGCCAGTGCTGGCCGAACCGTTTACGGGTGCGGTGGGCCGCGAAGGTCATGAACAGAAACGCAGCAGGCCTGCTTCCAGATTGCCTGTTGCCGTCCACAGCCGCTGCACCTAAACCAGGCCCTAGAGGCCTTGTTCTGATGCCGAGCTCCCGCACACGACGCCTGATCCTGCCCCTGGCCACGGGACTGCTGCTGGCCCTCGGCAGCCAGGCCCATGCCGGATCGATCACCGCTGAATCGATCTGGGACAAGAAGAACGCTATTCAACGGGCACAGGAGCAGCTGCCCGCCAATGCCACCGTCACCCAAACCAAGTGCACGGTGGTCAACGTGCGCATCGGCAACTACCGCTACATCTGCACCCTCGACTACACGCTCACACCTCCCAGCGGATCCAGCGCACCGGCGCCCTAGCCGGCGGCAGCGGCACCAAGGCGAGCACCAGATCAACACTGCAGTGCTGATGCTGGGGATGCCCCGCCAGCCAGCAGCCGTAGGCACTCACCAACCGCCGACGTTTGGCGCCGTTCAAGCCTGCCAACCCCCATCCATCGCGGCCGCAGCGGCTGCGGCTCTTCACCTCCACCAGCAGCAACCGCTGCGGTTTGTGGAGGAGCAGATCGATCTCGCCCCAACGGCAACGCCACTGGCGGGCCAATAGATCCCAGCCCGCCTGCTGCAGCAGCCGCAGGGCCCGCTGCTCCGCCCAGCTGCCCCGGCGCTGGGAGGCACTGCCTGGCATGGTGTCGCTCCGGCCGCTGGACCTGAGCATTCCCCACCCGCGAATCACTCGCCTGGCAGCTGACCGCGCATCACTCGCAGGCAGTATTTGCAACCGCCTGTGGTCACCAGATGCCGCTCGGGCGTGATCGCAATCAGCCGAACCGGATGCTCGCGGCAACGGATCTTGATCGGCGTCTTAAAGCTCTTGTAAACGATCTCGCTGTAGTCGTAGCGATCCCCGAAGCGGGCTCGGGCCCTGGCCAGGAACGTGACTTGATCGATCGGATTGCCCATGGCGCACGCGCTGCTGTTCGATCAGGCCACCGGTGAGATCGGCACCGGCTCAATCCATGAAGCCGGAGATTACGAGACCGCTCCTGGCCAGACAGTGCTGAACGCGACAGGCGGCTCAAGCGGCAGGAGGACGAATGCGTTGCACCGTGATCAACGCCGCAACGCCATAGATCAGGGTGTAGGGCACGATCCAGGCGCTCCACTGCTGCCCAGCCAACCAGGAGGCCACCAGTGGCGCCGTGCCGGCGAACAAGGCCATGGCCAAGGAATAGGCGATCGAGAACACGCTGCAGCGTTGCCGTTCCGGCACCAACAGCACCCCGAGCACCCCTTGGGCCCCCATGGTCACCATCACCGGTGCCACCAACACCAGCTGCGCCATGGCCAACGGCATCAGCCGGCCCTGCAAACCGATCAGCAACGCCACCGGAGCCAGCAGCACCAGCAGTGCGTTACCCCAGCGATTCACCGGCTTCATGCCGTAGCGATCAGCCAGATAACCGCCCCAGATCACCAGGAACAGCCCTGCGGTCTGAATCACCGTGGCGATGGTGTTGGCGGCGGCGGGCTGACCACTCCCCTGGCTGGTCAGATCCACGAGGTAAACGAAGGCCAGATAAAAGATCACGTTGGCGAAGGTCACCAGACCCATCACCTGCAGCACCAGACGCCACTGCCCCATCACCTGAACCAGCTGTTCAACAACGGCAGCCCCGAGCTGATCGAGATGCGTGAGCCTGGGGCGCTCATCCAATGCTGAGAGGGTTTCAGGCATGCCCTGGCGCATCCACAGACCCATCACCGCCACCGCTGCCCCCAACAGAAACGGCAAGCGCCATCCCCAACTGGCCATCGCAGCGGGATCCAGAATCCAACCGATCAGGGCGGCCGTGAGGGAGCCGAGGCTGAAACCCAGCAAGCCACCCGCCACCGCCAGGCTGGAGAGGTAGCCGGCGCGACCGCTCGCGGCCGCCTCCGTGGCGTAGGTGATGCTGCCGGTGAACTCAGCCCCCACGGAAAAGCCCTGCAGCATGCGCAGCAACACCAGCAGCGTGCCGGCGGCCATGCCGATCTGGGCATGGGTGGGCAGCAGACCGATCAACAGGCTTGAGAGGCCCATGATCACGATGCTGAGGGAGAGCATCAGGCGGCGGCCCAGCAGATCCCCGAGCGGTCCGAGCACCACGCTGCCGATCGGCCGCATCAGATAACCCACCGCAAACACCCCGAAGGCCGCCAGGGTCTGCAAACCCGGCACGTCAGCCGGAAAGAACACGCGCCCCAGATCGCTGGCGACGTAGCCGTAGACAGCGAAGTCGTACCACTCGAGGGCATTGCCCAGCAGGGCCGCCAGAGCGGCCCGCTGCCGCTGCCGCGGAGTGAGGTCGAGTTCTGCCATCGGCCAACTCTGCTGGAAGCCCCCACCTAGGGTTGCCGCAGCTTCGATCTCAGCTCATGGGCCGACTGCTGCGACCGCTGTTCTCGCTCCTGCTGCTGCCTCTGGCGTTGCTACTGGGGGCACCCACAGCCCAGGCGGCCATGGATGTGGCCAAGCAGGTGCTGATCGGCCACGACTTCGCCGGCATGGATCTGCGCGGTGCCACCTTCAACCTCACCAACCTGCGGGAGTCCGATTTCCATGGCTCCGACCTGCGCGGCGCCAGCCTGTTTGGGGCCAAGCTGCAGGACGCCAACCTTTCCGGCACCGATCTCACCGACGCCACCCTCGACTCGGCGGTGCTCGATGGCACCGACCTGCGCAACGCGGTGCTCGAGAACGCCTTCGCCTTCAACACGCGCTTCAACAACGTGCTGATCGAAGGCGCCGATTTCACCAACGTGCCCTTCCGTGGTGACGTGCTCAAAACCCTGTGCGCCAGTGCCAGCGGCACCAACCCTGTGACGGGCCGCAACACCCGCGACACCCTTGAGTGCAGCTGAGGAAAGCCACGCCATGAGCTTTGACGCCCGCAGCCTGGAGCGCCTGCAGCAGCTGGGCCGCAGCCTGCCCAAACCGCTCCCCAAGCCGGAAACGGCTCCCGCAGCCGAGGCGCCGGCCAGCCAAAAACGCCATCGGGTTGAAACGGAAACCGACCCCCAGGCCCTGTTCCGCGAGCTGATGCAGGTGAGCCCCGATGGCAGCGTGCCGCCCCACCTGATGGACCGGCTGCGCCAGGCGGAAGCGGATCAGCAGCGCCAGCGCCAGGCCGAGCAGCGACGAGCTCTCCAACGGCAGAGCTCGCAGGGACCCAACGCAACCTCCGGCCTGCAGCCGCGCGGTGCCAGCAATGAACTGCGTCCCAATCGTCAGCGCCGCCCTGCCGCAAACAGCGAAGAACTCGAGCTCTACACCGCGTTCCAACAACTGCTGCTGGAAGGCGACGAGGAGGACTGAGCCCACCTCCGCAACGGGAGCAATACATCCGTACTAACGTGCATCCGATGACTCGGGTGGCGGATCGATGCCTGCTGCGGGCGCTCAGCCCATGCCTCTGCGCCGTGATCGCCCGGTGCTGCGGCTGCCCCTGGCCGCCAGCACCGTGGCCGCCGGCTTTCCCAGCCCCGCCGATGACTACATCGATGTGGGCATCGATCTCAACGAAGCCCTCATCCGTCACCCCAGCAGCACCTTCTTCCTGCGGGTGAGCGGTGATTCGATGATCGATGCCGGCATCCAGCACGGTGATCTGCTGGTGGTGGACCGCAGCCTGGAGCCCCGCCCCGGCCTGATCGTGGTGGCGGTGCTGGATGGGGCCTTCACCCTTAAGCGGCTGGTGCGGCATCGCGGCCGACTGCGACTGGAGGCGGCCAACAGCGCCTATCCCCCCCTGGAGCTGCACCACTGCGGCGACGTGCAGATCTGGGGCGTGGCCATCCATGTGATCCACCCGCTGGGGCGCCATGGCTGATGTGCTGGCCCTGATCGATGCCAACAACTTCTATGCCAGCTGCGAGCAGGCCTTGGAGCCAGCGCTGATCGGCCGGCCGGTGGTGGTGCTCTCCAACAACGACGGCTGCGTGGTGTCACGCAGCAGCGAAGCGCGGCAGTTGGGCATCGGCATGGGCAAGCCCTATTTCCAGATCGCCGAGCAGCTGGCCCGCCATGGCGTGGTGGTGCGCAGCTCCAACTACGCCCTCTACGGCGACATGAGCCAGCGGCTGATGAGCAGCCTCGAACCGTTCGTGGCCGAGCTGGAGGTGTATTCGATCGATGAAGCCTTCGCGCGGCTACCGCGACCGCGCCAGGGCGATCTCAACGGCTGGGCCGGGGAGCTGCGCAGCCGCATCCGCCACAACCTCGGCCTGCCGATCGCCATCGGCCTGGCCCCCAGCAAGGTGCTGGCCAAACTCGCCAACCGCATCGCCAAGGGGGATCGCCGCCAGGCCGGCGTGTTCGATCTGGGCGGCGAAGCGCAGATCGATCCCTGGCTGGAGCAAACACCGGTGGAGGAGATCTGGGGGGTCGGGCGGCAGCTGAGCCGCTGGTGCCGGCTGCGGGGCATCGCCAATGCCCGCCAACTCCGGGACATGACCAGCGGCGAGCTGCGGGCCAAGGCAGGAGTGGTGGGGCTGCGGCTGCAGCTGGAGCTGCAGGGGGTGAGCTGTCTGCCGCTGGAGGAGGGTCCCAGCGCCAAGCGGGAAACCTGCGTGAGCCGCAGCTTCAGCCGGGCGATCTGCGATGAAGGCGAATTGCGCCAGGCGGTGGCCAGCTACGTGGTGCGGGCGGCGGAGAAGCTGCGGCGCCAGCAGCAGCTGTGCGGCCGGCTCAGCGTCTTCGCCCGCACCAGCCCCTTCAGCGCCGGGTTCTACAGCCAGGCCGCCAGCACCGTGCTGCCGGTGGCGAGCCACGACACCGCTGTGCTGCTGCAGGCAGCCCTGCAGCTGGTGCCGTTGATCTACAGACCCCACAAACGCTTCGCCAAGGCAGGCGTGCTGCTGCAGGAGCTGCAACCCGAGAGCCAGCTGCAACACCACCTGCTGGCCCCTCTACCGGCGGAGCAGCAACAGAGGCGTCAGGCCCTGATGGCAAGCATCGATCAGCTCAACCGGCGCTACGGCCGCGGCACGGTGCAGTGGGCGGCCTGCGGTCTGACACCCAGCTGGATGATGCGGCGGGATCAGCTGTCCCGGGCCGCCACCACACGGCTGAGCGATCTGCCCACCGCCTGGGCCCGCTGATACTCAGGGTTGACCGTATTTCTGCAGGCTCTGCTTGCTGCAAAAGGTTTTGGCCTGGTCGATGGTCTGGCGCTTCTTCATCTGAGCGACCACGCAATTGCAGGTATCGGCCACCATGCCGTCTGGCGGGGTTTTACCAACCTTCTGAAAATCCTCCTGCATCGCAGCAGAACACTTGCTGAGGATGATCTGGTCCATCATGTTGGCCCGTGCCGTGAGCGGCACCAACGCCACAGCCGCCGTAACGCCGAGCGATGTGGCACCCAACAAAGCGTTGACGGCAGTGGACCAATGGCAACGCATGAGCAGGTGTGAGGGATCGACGATGTCTGTCCTACCAGAAAGAGAGCCGTTGCGCATCAGGCAGAGAGAGGATCGTCTTGCGATTGCAAAACGGCTTCATATCCGGCGCGGCGTTGTGAATCAAGATGGGCAATATGTTTGCGTTCGTTGTAATAGAGCTCCTGAAAACGCAGCGCGTCACTGTTGAGGTCCACAAACATGGCCTCAATGCGCGCCTCCATATCCAGGGCGGCGGGCTGCAGAGCGCCGGCGGCAGGAGCCGAACCCTCCTCCAGCAGCCGGGCGATGCAGCGCTCCAGGGTTTCCAGGCGCTGCGTACTCCAGGCATTGAGCAGATGACGGCAGCGCTTGAGGCTGCGCTGCCGCTCCAGTGCAGCGGTGGCACCGCGCAACTGCAGCAGCGGATTGGCCAACGCGAGCCGCTGCACATCGCTGGGCTCGAGCAACGGCGTCAGTCGCGTGAGCAGGTCTGAGGGGGCCTCGGCATCGCTGAGCAGGAGTTGATCGGAGAGCAGACGTGGCAGGTCAAGATCCGCCAGCTCCAGGCCTGGGTCGCTGCCGCGGTTGATGGTCTCCAGCCGGCCCACACCAAGGTTGTCCTCCTCGAGGCCACTGATCGCAGCCCAGAGTTGACGGTGATGGGCAATGGCGAAATCGTCGAGCTCGCGGCGGCGCAGCTCAGCGCGGATCGCACCGCGATGGGCGGGACAGTGCAAATACAACCGCAGCAGTTCCGCTTCAGCCCGCTCGCGTAGACCCGCCTCACCGGGCTGCTCCCAGCGCTGGGAGCGGCCGTGCCAGCGCTGGCCCTTCACCTGCTGGCGCAGGTCGTCTTCCAGCTGCAGGGCCAAACGCGCTTGGCCGCCACTGAGCCGCTCGGCAACCTGCTGCAGATAGCGCGAGCGCACGGCGCTGGCGGGCAGCTTGCCCAGCAGCACCACCAGCTCGGTCACGGCCTGCTGGAACTGATCGGAGCGGGCCAGATCGCGGCCTTCCAACACCTGATCGATCTGCCAATCGAGCCAGAGCGGCGCCTGATCCAGCAGGGAGCGGTAGTCGCCGGCGCCGTGTTCCTTGAGGAACTCATCGGGGTCCTTGCCGGCGGGCAAATGCAGCACCCGCAGCTCCAGCTGGCCCTGCAGCGCCAGTTGCTCCACCTCGCCGATGGCCCTCTGGGCGGCGCGCACACCGGCGCGGTCGGTGTCGAAATTGAGGATCAGCCGCTTGCCATCGCAGCAGCGGCAGAGCTGGGTGATCTGCTGGCTGCTCAGGGCGGTCCCCAAGGCGGCCACAGCGTTGGTGATGCCGGCGGCATGCAGGGCAATCACATCGAAATAGCCCTCCACCACCACAGCCCGGTCGTCCTTGCGGATGGCATTGACCGCCTTATCCAGACCAAACAGGTGTTTGCCCTTCTCAAACACCTCCGTTTCCGGTGAGTTCAGATATTTGGGTTCACCGCCATCGAGGCTGCGGCCGCCGAAGCCGATGATCCGGCCTTGGCGATCACAGATCGGCACCATCACCCGATGGCGGAAGCGGTCGTAGAAACCTTCGCCGCCGCGGCGTGGCACCACCAGACCAGCTGCCTCCAGCAGCTCAGGGGCGAGCCCCTCCACCTGCTGCAGGTGCGTGAGCAGCCCATCCCAACGCTCAGGGGCATAGCCGAGGCCAAAGCTTTCGAGGGTGGTTTCGCTCAGGCCGCGCTGATCGCGCAGATAGGCGAGGGCGGAGGAGCCCTCCGGGCTACGCAACTGACTGCGAAACCATCCGGCCGCCAGGGCCAGTGCCTTATGCAGTTGATCGCGGCGCGACAACTGCTGACGCAGACGCTCCTGCTGCGGGCCCTCGAGGGTTTCGACCGGCAGCTGGTATTTGCGCGCCAACTCCAGCACCACATCGCTGAAGCTCTGGCGCTGCAGTTCCATCAGGAACTTGATCGCATTGCCCCCGGCCCCGCAGGAGAAGCAGTAGTAGAACTGCTTGGCCGGAGACACCGTCATCGACGGCGACTTGTCGTCGTGGAACGGACAGACCCCGACGAACTCGCGGCCCTTCTTCTTGAGCACCACGTGCTCACCCACCACATCAACGATGTCAGCGCGTTCCTTAACGGCCTCGATCGTGCGGGGGTGGAGACGAGGGGCGGACAAGCTGCGCGCACGGGTGCGGCATCAGGATGGCAGGGCTGCCCTGTGGATGCTGTCCAGCGCCGTCAGTTTCAGCCTGATGGGGGTGTGCGTGAAGGCGGTGGGCGGCCGCATCCCCGTGGCGGAGGTGGTGCTGGCTCGATCTGCGGTGAGCCTGCTGCTGAGCATCGCCATGCTGCGCCAGGCGGGCCTGGATCCCTGGGGGCAGCGGCGGGGCCTGCTGGTGCTGCGCGGGGTGATCGGCACGGGAGCTCTGCTGTGTGTCTTCGCCGCTCTGGCTCAACTACCGCTGGCACCAGCCACGGTGCTGCAATACCTCCAACCCACCTTCACAGCGCTGCTGGCCTGGCTGCTGCTGCGTGAACGGGTGGGGCCGCGGGTGCTGTTGGCGGCACTGCTGGGCTGGCTAGCGGTGGTGCTACTCAGCAACCAGAACGATCTGATGCGGCTATTGGGCCCGTTGGCGGCCCAGTGGCTTGGGGCAAAAAGCGCACCACTGCCGGTCACGGGGGTGCTGCTGGCGATCGGCGGTGCGCTGCTCTCGGCCTGCGCCTACGTGAGTGTGAGGGCGCTCGGGCGCACCGAGCACCCGCTGGTGATCGTGTTTTATTTCCCGCTAGTGGGGTTGGTGCTCACCGCACCGCTGGTGCTGCTGCAACCGGTCTGGCCCACGGCCTGGGAAGCCCTGGCCCTGGTGGGGGTGGGTGTATTCACCCAGCTGGGCCAGCTGGGGGTCACCAATGGCTTGCTCGGCATGCCGGCGGCACGGGCCACAGCCCTGAGCTACGGACAGGTCCCGCTGGCGGCGCTGTGGGGCTGGTTGTTCTTCAAAGAACCACTGGATCCGGA
The DNA here is from genome assembly GCA_041174205.1 of Cyanobacteriota bacterium. Taxonomy (GTDB): domain Bacteria; phylum Cyanobacteriota; class Cyanobacteriia; order PCC-6307; family Cyanobiaceae; genus Vulcanococcus. Next base: position 11,985 of record JBEDHJ010000098.1, read on the forward strand.
CACGGCCGTGGCGATGGCCCTGGTGTTGGCAGCCACGCTGCTCAGCCTCAAGCGATCGGCAGCGGATCGATGATCCAGTCCTGGGTGGCGCCATCACTGCTGCCGCTGGGACGGGCCAGGCGCCAGCTCTGGCCGCGCTCACCCCGTTGCAGATACAGATCAAAGGCGCTGTCCACGCGGATCGGATCACCCGGCAGACGCCAGTCGAAACGCCCCGTGAGATGCAGGCCCTTGCCGCCGGCGATCGGCAGGCCCTGCTGGGACTCCACCCGCACACGGCTCACCTGGGGCTGGCCGGCGGCGGCGGTGAGCTGCAGGGCATCCGCGATGGAACGCTGGGTGAGGTCGATCTGCAGGGTGAGGGCGGAGAGCAGCACCTTCTGCGAGGGCTGACCGATGCCGCCGCAGGCACTCAGGCCGAAACTGAGCAGCCCGCACAGCACCAGAGCCAACAGGCGCCGCAGCGGACTGAGCTGGGGAGACGGGGTTGTCGGACCGGGCAGCATGGGGGCAATGAAAGTGCTTCCATGATCGGCTGGCTGCAAGGGCAACTTGCCGATCGCTGGCAACAGACCAGCCGCTATGGGCTGCTGCTGGTGTGCGGCGGTGTCGGCTACGAGGTGCAACTGCCACGGCGCCAGTGGGAACAGCTACCAGCGGCCGGTGAAACGCTGACCCTGCACGTGCACCAGGTGATCCGAGAGGACAGTTGGACGCTGTATGGCTTTGCTGCACGCCAGGAGCGGGAGCTGTTCCGGGAATTGGTGGCGGTGAGCGGTGTCGGCCCCCAGATGGCCCTTGGCCTGCTTGGGCAATGGCAGTGCGACGAGCTCGTGCGGGCCATCGTGCAGGCGGACCTACGCCTGCTCTGCCAGGCGCCGGGGGTGGGCAAGCGCACGGCAGAGCGTCTGTCGGTGGAGTTGCGAACCCGCCTGCAAGAGCGCTTCGGAGCCGGCGCAGACGCGAGCGATACGGCGGATCTGCACCTGGAAGCCAGTGCAGGCGAGGAGGCATCCCTGGCGGAGGCGCTGCGTAACGAGGTGACCCTCACCCTCACAGCCTTGGGCTATGAGCCGCTGGAGATCAATCGCGCCCTGCGGGCCGTGGCCGGGCAAGGGGCGAACGATGCCGATGCCTGGCTGCGGGAGTGCCTGCGCTGGCTCTCCCGCAGCCAGGCGGCCTGAGGATCGGGTGACCATGAGGCGGTAAGTTGGTTGTTTGCACCGTCAGGGCCAGACGCCGCGCATGTCGCTCGACACCACCAAGAAGCAGGAACTGATCAACGCTCATCAGACCCACGGCACCGACACCGGTTCTGTTGAGGTTCAGGTGGCCATGCTGAGCGAGCGCATCAGCAAGCTGAGCGGACACCTGCAGAACAACATTCACGACTTCTCGTCGCGCCAAGGTCTGCTGAAGATGATCGGTCGCCGCAAGCGTCTGCTCAGCTACCTGCGCAGCAACAGCGAGCAGCGCTACATCGCTCTGATCCAGAAGCTCGGCATCCGCGGCTGACGATGGCAGGCAAGGGGAACAACCGCACCCGCTCCAGCAGCGGCGGCGGTGGTCTAGGACCGCAGCCCCCTGCCAGCCTCAGCAAGTCGAAGCCACCGCAGGGCATTCCCGACTACGTGGCCAATCGCATGGCCCGCCGTGTCGCCATCGCCACGGGCATCCCCAGTGTTCTCGGGATGTCCACATTCGTGGCCAGTTACCTGCTGGTGAGCAAAGGCGTGATGGACATTCCCCCCGGCGTCACTCTGGTGACGTCTGGGGGTTTGTTTCTGCTGGGGTTGCTGGGGTTGAGCTACGGCGTGCTGTCGGCCAGCTGGGAGCCGGGGGCCGGCACCCTGCTGGGCTTGGAGCAGATCGGCGTGAACGTTGGGCGGCTCCGCAGCTCAATCAAGCGGCCACCAACGGCGAGCTGAGCCGAGCGCGGAAGGCCTGAGCGGTGAGGCTGCTGAGGGCAGCCTCGCTGTCGCGAACGCAGAACTGGTGGCCCAAGCGAACGAAACGGGTTTGATCGTGGTGGCGCACCATCGCCACCACAGGAACCCGAATGCCGGCCTCATCCTTCTCGGTGCGGTGTTGATTGAGGCACTCGCGCAGCTTGTGCTGAATGGCAATGTCGCTGGCTTCGCTGCCCTCGAGCTCCACCAGCAGAACCTTGAGCTCATCGATGACGCGGCAGTCGTCGACGATCAGCTGAACCTGCTCATCCCGGCGATCCACCGACGCCCAGATCAGAAGCCGCGCATCCACCATCAGGAAATCAGCAAGGCGGGCGTAGGTCTTGGGGAAGACCACGGCCTCACAGCTGCCGCTGAGATCTTCAAGCTGCAACACCGCCATACGGTCGCCCTTGCGGGTGGTGACGGGCCGTAGCGCCGCCACCATGCCCACCACGCTGACGCGGGTCTTATCGGCCTGATCCTCCAGGCTGCCCAAACCCACCGGCGACAGCAGTTGCACCGGACGGGTGAGCTGCTTGAGCGGGTGGTCGGATAGGTAGAACCCCACCAACTCCTTCTCGAGCCGAAGCTTCTCGGTGGGCGGGTAATCCGGCACAGGCGCAGCCTTGGGGGCTGTGCTGAGGTCACCGCTGCCGCCTGAATCTGCCGCTGCGGTATCGCTGCCGCCACCAAGCAGGTCAAAGAGATTGCCCTGGCCGCTGGCCCGATCGCGCGCGCGGGAGGAGGCCCAATCCACGATCAGATCGAGATCCGCCATCAGCTGGGCACGGTTGGCCTGGGGCTCGAGGGCATCGAGGGCGCCGCAGTGGATCAGGGATTCGAGCGAACGGCGATTGAGGGTGGTGCCAGGGATTCGGTCGCAAAGATCGGCCAGGGAGCGGAACGGACCATCGGCTGTGCGCGCCTCGAGCAGCGCACGAATGGCACCATCGCCAAGGTTGCGCACTGCAGAGAGACCAAACAGAATGCGTTCACCCACGGGGGTGAAGTCGATGCCGGAAGCATTCACATCCGGTGGCATCACTTCAATGCCCATGGCATTGCAGTTGGAGATGTAACGCTGCACCTTGTCGGTGGCGCCAGCATTCACCGTGAGCAGCGCTGCCATGTAGGCCACTGGGTAGTGGGCCTTGAGATACGCCGTTTGATAGGTCACCGCGCCATAGGCGGTGGAATGGCTTTTGTTGAAGCAGTATTCAGCGAACAACACCATCTGCTCAAACAACGCCTCGGCGATCTTCGGGTCCACACCGCGCTCGCTGGCCCCCTTCACGAAGATGCTCTGGTGTTTCTCCATCTCGCTTTTCTTCTTCTTACCCATGGCGCGCCGGAGCAAGTCGGCTTCACCGAGGGAATAGCCCGCCAGATCCTGCGCGATGCGCATGATCTGCTCCTGATAGACCATGATCCCGTAGGTCTCCTGCAGGATCGGCTCGAGCTTGGCGTGGGCGAAATCAATCGCCTCACGGCCATGCTTCCGGTTGATGAATTTGGGAATCAGACCGGCATCCAAAGGTCCCGGTCGATAGAGAGCCAGGATCGAGGAGATATCTTCCAGGGATGAGGGCTTCAGATCACGCACGATCTGGCGCATGCCGCTCGATTCGAGCTGGAAGATGCCCTCCAGATCACCTCGGGCCAGCAGACCGTAGGTGCCGGGATCATCGAGGGGGAGTGCGTCGGGATCCACCTTTTCGCCTGTGCTCTGCTCCACCAGATCGATGGTCTTATCGATCATCGTGAGGTTCTTGAGGCCAAGGAAGTCCATCTTCAGCAGCCCCATCGACTCCACATCTTCCATGAAGTATTGGGTGATGACTTGACCATCGTTGTTGCGCTGCAGCGGCACCACTTCATCCAGAGGATCAGCCGCAATCACCACGCCAGCCGCGTGCACACCGAAGGTTTTGTTCGTGCCTTCAATGCGCATCGCCATATCCACCCAGCGCTTCACCTGGGGGTCGTTCTGATATTTCTCACGAAATTCCGGTGCCGGTGATTCCTCACCGATCATCTCTTTGAGCTTGGCGGGCTTACCCCGCACCACGGGAATCAATTTCGCCAATCGGTCGGCATCGCCGTAGGGGATGTCGAGCACGCGGGCCACATCCTTAAGCACCGCTTTCGACGTCATCCGGTTGAAGGTGATGATCTGGGCCACCTTCTCCTCGCCATAGCGGCGGGTGACGTAGTCGATCACCTCGCCGCGGCGCTCGATGCAGAAGTCGGTGTCAATATCCGGCATCGACTTGCGCTCGGGGTTGAGGAAGCGCTCAAACAGCAAGCCGTTGGTCACCGGATCGATGTTGGTGATCCCCAGGGCGTAAGCCACCAGTGAACCGGCGGCAGAACCGCGGCCAGGCCCCACGGGGATACCGCTCTCCCGGGCGAAGCGGATGTAGTCCCACACCACCAGGAAGTAGGTGGGGAAACCCATCTGCTCCATCACCTGCAGCTCGAAGGTGAGGCGCTCGCCGTATTCAGGGGTGAATGTCTCCCCGTCGGGGAGCTGGAGGCGGGCCCGCAGCCCCTGTTCACTCACCTCCCGCAGATAGCTCACCGGCGTGTGGCCTTCGGGGATGGGGAAGCGGGGCATCTGATAGCGCCCAAGGATGTCGTAGTCCTCCACCTTCTCGGCGACCCGAGCGGTATTGGCGACGGCTTCCGCCACCACCTCTGGCTCCAGATGGTCGGCAAACAGGCCGAGCATCTCCTGCTCGCCCTTGATGTATTCGGTGCCGGTGTAACGCAGCCGCTTCTCGTCGGTGACGAGCTTGCCGGTGAGGATGCAGAGCAGCGCATCGTGGGCTTCGGCGTCGTTGCTGGTGAGGTAGTGGGCGTCGTTGGTGGCGATCAGCGGGATGCCCAGCTCCTGGGCAATCCGCACCATCTCAACGTTCACAATCCGATCTTCCGGCGAGCCATGGTCCTGGATCTCCAGGTAGAAGTCGTCGCCGAAAACGCCCTGATACCAGCGGGCCACATCGCGGGCCACATCCGCACGGCCGCGCAGGATGGCCTGGGAGAGCTCACCACCGAGGCAGGCGGTGGCCACGATCAGGCCTTCGCTGTGTTGTTCGAGCGTGGGCTTATCGATGCAGGCGCGCGAGAAGATGCCGCGCCCGCGCATGCCGCGCAGGTGGCTGATGCTGGTGAGCTTCACCAGATTGCGGTAACCCGCCGCGTTCTTGGCGAGCACCACCAGGTGGTAGCGGCGCTCCTTCTTGGGGGGATTGGGGTCATCAAGGGAACCATTGATGACATACATCTCGTTGCCGATGATCGGCTTCACCGAGGTGCCCTTGCACAGCTTCAGCAGCTCAATGGCGCCATACATCACGCCGTGGTCGGTGAGGGCCAGGGCGGGCATGCCCAGCTCTTCGGCGCGCTTCACCATCGCCGGCAGCTGACTGGCCCCATCCAGGAGGCTGTAGTCGCTGTGGTTGTGGAGCGGAACGAACGCCAAGGGCTGAGCCGCGCACGGCGATGCAGTACCCCAAGGCTAAGGGGCGAACGCCAGATTCAGGGGCGGATTGCCAGCAGGCAACCCGCAGCACGCCACTGGTGGTGGCTCAGGGCACCAGGGGAGCAACGGGGCGTTGCTCCATCACACGGGCAGCCTGCTCGTAGTTCCAGGCCACCTGCAGCAGCCGTTCCTCTTGCAGCACGCCGGTGATCAACTGCACGCCGATCGGAAGACCGGAGGCGTCAAAGCCACAGGGCAGGCTGATGGCTGGCAGGCCGGCCATATTGGCGGGGATGGTGAGCAAATCAGCCAGATACATCGCCAGCGGGTCTTCGCTATGGGCCCCGAAGCCGAAGGCGGTGGTGGGGGAGGTGGGGGTGAGCAGCACGTCCACCGTGTCGAAGGCGCGGTCGAAATCGCGGCGGATCAGGGTGCGCACCTGCTGGGCCTTCTTGTAATAAGCATCCACGTAGCCGGCGGAGAGGGCGTAGGTGCCGATCAGGATGCGGCGCTTCACCTCATCGCCGAAGCCCTCGGCGCGGCTGCGGGCGGTCATCTCCGCCAGGCTGGCGGCATCGGCAGCCCGGTAGCCGTATTTGACGCCGTCGTAGCGGGCCAGGTTGGCGGAGGCCTCCGAGGGGGCGATCACGTAGTAGGTGGCGATGCCGTCGTTGAAGCGGGGGCAGCTCACCTCCACCAGCTCACAGCCCAGGGCCTGCAGCTGCTCCGCCGCCGCCTGCACCGAGGCCTTCACCTGGGGGTCAAGGCCTTCGGCCTGCATGCATTCGCGCACGATGCCCACCTTCAGACCCGCCACCGGTTGCTGCAGGGCGGCGCGGTAGTCGGGAACGGGGGCCTTGAGACAGGTGGAGTCGCGCGGGTCCTCGCCGGCGATCACCTGCAACAGCTCGGCGGCATCGGCCACGTTGGTGGTGAAGGGGCCCACCTGATCCAAGGAGCTGGCGAAGGCCACGAGGCCGTAGCGGCTGACGCGCCCATAGGTGGGTTTAAGGCCCACCACGCCGCAGAAGGCGGCGGGCTGGCGGATCGAACCGCCCGTGTCGGAGCCGAGGG
>JBEDHJ010000099.1:0-2553 GCA_041174205.1 Cyanobacteriota bacterium
CCTGAGCTCGCGTCGCCTTCCCGCACGGCCCGATACGCCTGCTTCCACCCCCCCAGACTTTCGTGTCGGCCCCGGGCGGCGGCGATCACCGGCGCCAGGCGACGGTCGCTGCGCGAGAGCAACGCCTGGCTCACGCTCCAGCCGTAGCTCTCGGGCCGCAGCTCGATGCCCTTGGGCTTGAGCCGGTTGGCCAACAGCTTCAGGCGTTTCTCTGCCTCAGGACGCACACCCTGCCACTGGAATGGCGTGTGGGCTTTGGGCACGAAGGTGCTCACCCCCAGGCTGAGGCGCAACCCGGGTGTGCCTTTCTTCAGGGCCAGCAAGAGCTCGGCTGTGGCCTCCACATCGCTGTCGTCTTCCGTGGGCAAGCCCACCATTCCGTAGAGCTTTAAGCCGCTGAGCCCGCCGTCTTTGGCGTAGCGAGCCGCAGCGTGGATCTCCTCGGTGGTGAGCTTTTTGTTCACCACCTCGCGCATCCGTTCACTGCCGCTTTCGATGGCGATGGTGAGCGATTTGCTGCCGCGCTTGGCCAGGATTCGGCCCAGCTCCGGGGTGACCGTGGCCGCCCGCACGGAGCTCACACTCACGCGGGTGCCCTCGAAACGCTCGCCATCCAGCCACTGCAGCAGGTCGCCGAACTGGGGGTGTTGGGTCACCGAGGCGCCGAGCAGTCCAAGGCGTTGGGTGGCGCCTAGCCCCTTTTCGACCGCCGGGATCAGGCCGTCATCAAGGCTGGGGGTGCGGAAGGGCAGGGTGAGGTAGCTCGCCAGGCAAAAGCGGCACAGCTCTGGGCAACTGCGAACCACCTCCACCATGTGGATCGAAGGCCAGGCTGCCTCTGGCGTGATCACCGTGGAGTGGCTGAGGGTGTTGCCCCGCCAGGTTTGCTTGGCCACGGTGGCCGGGATGCCGGGTTCTGTGGGTTCGACGGCCAGCAGTTCCCCCGCAGCGCCGTAGCGCGGGGCATAGAGCGTTGGCACGTATACGCCTGGCACCGCGGCCAGTCGGCGTAACCGTTCCGGCCGTGGCGCTTCGCGGCACTCCTGCAGGGCATCGATGAAGGCCGGGAGCAGCAGTTCGCCATCGCCCAGCAGCACCGCATCAAAGAAGGGCGCAAGCGGTTCGGGGTTGGCGGTGAGCACCGGCCCGCCGCCGAACACGATCGGATCGTCATCGCCCCGCTCGGCAGCCCAGATGGGGATGCGCTGCTGCTCGAGCAGATCGAGCAGCACCGGACCATCCAGCTCCCAGCTCAGGGAGAGCCCGAACAGGTCGCAGTAACGATGCGGTGGATCCCCCTGGTCGGTGAACAGGCGCCGAACATCCACATCGGAGCGCTGCGCCAGGGTGGCCCACACCACCTGATAGCCCAGGCTCGTGATCCCCACGGTGTAGGTGCTGGGGAACGCCAACACCGCCCGCAGCGCCCCGGCGGCCGGGGCGGCGGGTTCAAACAGCAGGGTTTCCTGGTTCAGGGGGAGGCATTGCCTGGTTGTTCCAGGCTCTCACTCGGCCTGTTCAGATGCTCCAGTGCTGAGCTTGACCTGCTGCTCGATGGTCGGATGCGGGGTAACACAGGTTGGATGCTCATGAGCGTGAGCAGATCGATGTGGGTGCATTCATGGCGTCAAAGCAGAGGGCTCAAGATGTTGTCACCGGTCTGGCTCTTGATCCTGCGGATGCGCAGCTCATCCGTGAGCAGTGGGATAGCAACTGGGGCTATTGCGGTGAGACCAGTCTGATTGCCGCCGGCATGACGTTTGGGCAATACGCCTCCCAGTTCACGGTGCGAGAGCTGGCGTCGCCGGGAGTGCCCCAGGCGCAAGAGGCCTCTCAGTTGCTTCTGGGTGTGAACGATGAAGCTGCAGCTCGTGCCATGCATTTGGATGCCAACGACTACAGCGGTTCCGGCCGTTCTGCGGGACGGCGCGGTCAACTCCGGTTTGTGAGTTGGATTCGCGATCAAATCAGCACGGGCGCCAAGGTGAGCCTGGGCGTGTATATCAAGGGTGCGGATGATAGCGAGTATGACCATATCGTGCCTGCCATTGATGTTGCGCCCAGCGGTGTGAAAGTGGGGCGCAAAGGTTTGTTGAAAGACCGCCTGTGGTTTGCCGATAACTACGGCCAGCAGTTGAGTGGCACGTTTGGCAGTCTTCTGCGTGATCGCCGCGCGGCGAATCAGTCGTCGGCCGCGCCCTATTCCATCCCCAACGGTGTGAACAACTACGGCATCGCTATTCGTGGTGTTGCGGACCGCGATCAAGTGACGATTCCTGTGAGGTTGCAAGCCAGTCGTTATGACGAGCCAGTGCTGCCTGAAGGGTCACTGCAGCCACCCACCCCAGAGCCGCTGGCACTTCGTGCCACTGTTTTCATCCCTGATGAGGACCAGAGTTACAACCTTTACCGCTACGACGATTTCAGCAAGGTGCCGGATGCATCCTTCAATGCCGCTGCTGCCAGCGCCATTCAGTCGTGGGTGATCCCGGCGCATTCAGGTGCGTCTGTTTCGTTCGATCTCGACGTTTTAACGAGCGATACGGTTGTGTT